>QXXX01000069.1 GCA_009887195.1 Candidatus Poseidoniales archaeon
GTGATTTGTTGATATCTATTCTTCACATATCTTTGATATGTTCACCCTCCGCTCCCGGCACCAAAACTATGATTCAATGCTATTTGGTGCGGTAACTGGGTGATTTGTGGACATCTATTCTTCACACATCTCAATGTGCTCACCCTCCGCTCCCGGCACCAAGATTACTATTCAGCACTGCATGGTGCGGTAGCTGGGTGATTTGTTGATATCTATTCTTCACATATCTTTGATATGTTCACCCTCCGCTCCTGGCAACATAACTCTTAATCTGCATAATGTAAAGCATTATTTGAATGGTTTTTGACTAATCGCCAAGCCGGTTAATTTAATTTCGAGGCTCTATTGGGTCAAGGTACATACAATGGTGCATACTTATGACTAACTTACTACAAATGGACAATATACAACGCCATTATGAAACTCCAGCGGGTGTTGTCAAGGCTTTGGATGGTGTATCCTTTGAGATTACCCAAGGTGAACGAGTAATCTTACTGGGCCCGTCAGGGTCTGGAAAAACAACGCTCCTCAATTGCCTCTCATCACTAGACAGCCCAACTGGGGGCAGTTATTCCTTCAATGGTAGTGATGTTCCGAGAAATCATTCTGAACAAATGACATCATTCCGTAGAGAAAATATCGGTTATGTGTTTCAGTTCTTCAATCTGCTACAGGATTTAACTGTACTAGAAAATATCTTGTTAATCCAAGAATTATCAGGCAAGAAAGACACTAAAAGGGCAATTGAACTACTCAAACTAGTTGGCCTTGAAGATGAAATTAATCGATTCCCGGGAGAAATTAGTGGTGGTCAACAACAACGGGTTGCTATTGCAAGAAGCATTGCTAAGCGGCCAAATTTACTACTTGGCGACGAACTGACTGGTAATCTTGATACTGAAACTTCACAAAAAGTAATGTCAGCCTTAGTTAGCGCCTGCAAGGAAGAAAATATCACCGCAGTATTTGTGACCCACGATGAGGGATTAGTACGTTATGCTACAAGAGTAATTCGTATTGATAGTGGTAAAATTATTTCCGACAAGTTGGTCAACACTGAAGAAGAATGAGGTGGTCAAGTGTCTACTTTGCTCAATAAACGACTGGCAAGAAGCCTATGGCGAACCAAACTCCGCTTATTTGCCGTGGTGTTTATGGTCTCTGTAGGAGTATTTGCCGGCATAACTTTTGGCGGTTATTCCCATAACTTGGACGGAATGTACGAAACAATGCATGCTGATGAGGAGGATGGTGCTAATCTAGGCGATGTTTGGATTGACAATCGCAGCACATTGTGGAGTGCAGAGACAGTAACTGATTTTTGTGAAGGGTTGATTGATTCTTTAGCAGAAACCTCCAGTCAAATCATAGATTCGTGTGAAGGACGAACTATCCTTCAAGGAGCAATGTTCTATGATGATAACGGAGATGAGAAAATTATCAATTCACTGTGGCATGGCATACCGTCAAATGCTAATTCTGATCGTGTATGGATGCCAGAAGGGCATTCATCGGGTAGAGTCGCTTCGGCTAATAACGAAATTGTCATTGATGCCCATGTTGCCGATGCGCTCAAATTAACCATCGATGATAACGTCACCATCGGCGCGGGTAATGCAAGTGCCGAATTTACTATAGTGGGAATTGGCTATCATCCGCTACACGTAATAATGGCCCCAGATGGCTCTTTTTTCCCACCTGAAGCAGGTGAATTTGTGGTCGGATATTTATCTGATACTGGAATGTCAAGGTTAACTGGCAATGATTTGGGATCTAGTAACATAATAGTCCTTGACGTTAATGGGACACCATCTTTTGATTTACCTGACACTGAAGCATATGAAGGAGAAGAAATTGATGAAATCAAATCTGCAGTTGATAGTGCAATCAATCTGACAGAATTAGATGCTAGAGTTAGAGATAGAGGACAAAATGAACAAGTTGAAGTGATGCGACAAGACTTGGAAGGCTCAAAACGAGCAACTGTTCCCTTCACCGTAATGATTGCAGCAATTGCTTCAATCACCATTGTACTAAGTTTACAAAGATTAGTTCAAAGTCAGGCGAAAGAAATTGCGGTTTTGCGAACCCTTGGAGTACCCAGAAAATCTCTGCTATCCGGTTACCTGATTGCGCCCTTAGTCATAGGAGGACTTGGATGTATAATCGGTTGCTTAATCGGACCTTGGGGGATGAATTGGATGTTGGATTTCTATCAAGATATCGTTGGCGTGCCGATAATAGAACGTACCATACCACTAGCCACTTACAGCACTGTGATCATTCCAACAATGCTCATCGTATTTCTTTCAGGAATATTACCAGCATGGAAAGCTAGCAGACTTGACCCACTAGAAATTCTCAGTGGACAAAATGAAATGCGTGTTGGCTCAAATCTGCTTAGGAAATTAACAGCATGGATGCCAACTACTCTTGGACTATCCATTCGTTCGAGTGTCAGAAAACCAATCAGGCTGACAATGACTTTTATTGCCGTTGGTATTTCCCTGATGCTATTTGGTTCAATTCAAATGATGTCTGCGGGAATTCAAGACACCCTTATCACTGGTTTAGAAGATGACCAATCGTGGGATGCGCAAGTATTTGTTACGACTGATGGCGAAGATGCAGTACTAGAATGGGCAGCGAATGTTTCAGCCACTACTGAATTACTAATTGAGATGCCACTTGGTACTGTGGATGATTCAAGTGATATCAGCCGGACATTTACCGTTGTTGGTTTAGAGTCCTATACTAATGGAATGCGTGAAGTGAATTTGATTGAAGGAATATTACCGGATAGTTCACAGCCGACGACTCAAGTTATGATGGATGAAGGTGCCATGGTGTTTCTAGAATGGGATCTTGGCGATACTCAAGTGGTGTCAATCAATGGCGCAGAAACGCCTGTAGAAATTGTTGGAATTACTCGTGGTGAGATTTCTAGAACTATGTATTTCATTCGTGGAGAGTTAACCGAAATCACCGGAATTAATGCTACATCAGTATACCTTATGATGCCAGACGGGGTTGAAATAGATACTCAATTGGGCGAAATATCTGCTGGGATTGTTGAACGCCAAACCTTGATCGATGGAATTGAATCATTGATCGAACAGCAAACTCAAATATTCCAAGCCATAATGTATCTTGGACTGTTATTCACTATTGCAGTTATGCTCAATACAATGATTATGAATGTCGCTGAAAGAGATTTCGAATTAGCGACGCTACGAGTACTTGGTGCTTCAACCAAGAGATTAGGTAGTATGCTACTATTCGAGAGTTTACTAATAGGGATTATCGGCGGTATAGTCGGTGTATTCTTTGCCTATGGTGGAGCGATTGGGTTAGCTGCTTCATTCTCGTCTTGGGAATTTTATGTTCCTGTAGTAATAGTGCCAAGTATAGCATTTCAATTGATGTTTGGCGTGATAATAATCGCCATTGCTATGACACCAATTGGTGTTTGGCGTTTGCGAAAAATGGACTTGGTTGAAAAAGTCAAAGACTTGTCTCAGTGAAGCGAACTCTTGATGAGCCGCCAATTCTTGGGGATATCATGGTCGATATTCCAGATATTGGACACAAGGTCCAAATTGAAGTCAATGGCCATAACGGAAAAACCTCTCATGAAGGAATCATTCTTCACCCTGCATCTAAAGGACATTTGACTATCAAACTGGTCAATGGCTACAACGCAAGTTATCCTATTGATGATATTGAATCCTTAACAGTGGTAGGTAAAATGGCTGAAAAAGAATCACCAGATTATAGCCAAGTGGAATTTAAGCAAGGACTACCAAGAGTACGAATCATTCACACCGGTGGAACTATTGCATCAAAGGTCGATTACAAAACTGGTGCAGTTATTGCCAAGTTTGAGCCAGAAGAATTAGTATCAACCATTCCTGAATTAGGTGAGATTGCCAATATCGACGCAGTGAAACTCGGCAATATGTTTAGCGATGATATTCGCCCACAGCATTGGAACAAAATGATTGACGCTACACAGCAAGCATTCAGTGATGGTTGTGATGGAGTGGTTATCACTCACGGCACAGACACTTTACACATCACTTCAGCAGCAATGTGCTTTGCCTGGTCAGGAGATGGTAAAGCACCACCTGGACCAATTGCTTTAGTCGGTTCACAGCGTTCCTCAGACCGAGGCTCATCTGATGCTGCAGAAAATTTGATTTCTGCAGTTTACTGGGCGGCCAACGGACCAAAACCAATGGCTATTCGAGGTGATACTGCTGTAGTGGTAATGCATGCTTCGAGTCATGATGGAACCTGTGCAGTTCAGCCAGGAACTGGGGTTAGGAAATTACATACTTCACGAAGAGATGCTTTTAGAAACGTAAATAGCCAACCACTAGCCTATATAGATCTCGAGGATGGTGGGCCAAAGATAATAATTGAAGATTCATACCAACTTGCTAGAGACTCCAGTAGTAATGAGATAAGTCAATCACCCCGTAAATATTCTACTGATGTACGAATTGCTCAGTTCATTGCTGGACCTTATCTTCACGAAGAAGAAATAGAATCTATTGTGGCCAATGGCCCACAAGCAATTGTTATCCACGGCACAGGACTTGGGCATTTACCAATTGACGATTCGGGCAAGGACGCCCCGGAGAATACCAAAGTTTGGCGTGTATTAACCCGTTGTGTAAATCGCAATATCCCTGTAGTAATAACCTCACAATGTCTTAATGGACCAATTGATATGAATGTCTATTCTAAGGGCAGAAAGCAACAAGAAATGGGATTATTGGGGCATGGAAGTGTCGCAACACCTGACACCACAGTAGTCAAAATTCATTGGGCGTTATCCAACGATAAAGACGTTGGTAAAATTATCTCGATGAACCTATGCGGTGAGAATCACAATGTTTTACTGGAGTGAAAGTGATGTCAAATAACTCCAGTCAAAGACTTGAAGAACTGCGCCAAAAGCGGAGTGAGGCAAAATTAGGTGGGGGACTAAAAAAGCAGGAAGCCATTAGAAAAACCGGCCGTGGAACTGCAAGAGATCGCATTGACATGCTGCTTGACGAGGACTCATTTGTTGAAATCGATTCATTTGTCACTCACAGAACTGTTGACCATAACATGTTCTTGCATCAGACATTGGGTGATGGTGTAGTGGCTGGACACGGAACAATTGATAGCCGTAAAGTATTCTGTTTCGCCCAAGATTTTAGCGTCCACGGTGGTAGTATGGGAGAAATACATGCTAAGAAAATCAGCAAGATAGTCGAGATGGCAGAACGGGCCAAGGTCCCGATTATTGGCATGTGGGACGGTGGTGGCCAACGTGCTCAAGATGGCATTTCAGGATTAGCAGGCACGGGTGAACTACTCGACCGTTTTGTTCAATGTAGTGGACGTATTCCAATCATTAGTTTAGTGCTTGGACCCGTGGTAGGAGTATCTTCACTTGCTGCTGGCCTTGCGGATTTTACTATTCTTGGAGAAGACCACGGACAACTATTCCTCTCTTCTCCGCTAGAAACTCCCGAGGTCATTGAAGGAGAGATTGATGCCGCAGGACTGGGCGGTGCAAATCTACACGCATCACGGTCTGGTATTGCCTGTTTAATTGCTGATGATGATGACGACGCATGCGCAATGGCGGCTGAAATTCTTAGTTATCTTCCAGATCATAACGCCGCTATGCCACCATTTCTCGAGACTGCAGACCCTAGTGACAGATTAAACCCCGACCTAGAAACATTAGTACCTGACAATCCAAACCGCCCCTATGATATGGTAAAGGTGGTGGAAGAGATTGTCGATGATGGAGATTTCATGGAATTATTCAGTTCATATGCTGATAATATCATAATTGGTTTTGCTCGACTTGGCGGCAGAACTGTCGGCGTAGTTGGTAATCAGCCAAAGGTACTGGCTGGGTGTCTTGATATTGATGCCTCAATAAAAGCAGCCCGCTTCATACGTACCTGTGATGCATTTAATGTCCCGCTTGTGACTTTTGAAGATGTTCCTGGTTTCTTGCCAGGTGTAGTTCAAGAATGGGGCGGTATTATTCGCCACGGAGCAAAACTGTTGTTTGCTTACGCTGAAGCCACAGTCCCAAAACTTACCCTTGTCACACGAAAGGCATACGGTGGAGCATACCTCGCAATGTCATGTAAGCACTTGCGTAGTGATTACAACATAGCTTGGCCAACTGCTGAACTGGCCGTAATGGGTGCTGAGGGAGCGGTTAATATCATCCATCGACGCGAGATAAATGCTGTTGAAGATGATGGTAAAGAAGTTGTGCGAGCGCAGTTGGTTGACGAGTATAAAGCAAAGTTTGGCGACCCGTATGTCGCAGCAAGAAATGGCTGGCTTGATGATGTAATAGAACCAAATGAGACTAGAGTTCGGTTGATTAGAGCACTGAATATTTTACATTCCAAGCGTGAATGGAGCCCGCCTAAAAAACACGGCAATATTCCGCTTTGATTACTTATCTTGATTAATTCTTGAAAGCAGTCCAGTAGGTGATAAATCAACACCTAACTCTTGTTCTACTACATCGACATCTGCATCTTGGTCAAAAGAAGACTGTTGTGAAGTGTCAATAGGATCACTTTTCATAGCCCTTAATAGGATTACTAAGAGCAATATCATGATAATCAATCCAAGACCACCGCCAATTATGATGGTACTAGACACTGTTGAAGAGTCATCGGTTTCTGTCTCTTCTTCAACCACCGGAGTTGAAGAGTTGAAATCGATTTCTGCATAAGCAACAATATCAGCAGTAAATGCTGAATCTTTTACTGCAACTCTAATTTCAATTGTGCCATTACTGCCTGGTGGTACTTCTAGCATTGTCACGCACTCCTTTGAGTTGCCAGAATCATCAAGTATGCATGATGGGTTGAGATTCTGTTGTACAATATTATCTAGAGAAATTTCCACCGGATGGTCAACAACACCATCTGTATCAAAAACCGACCAAGCCAAGGTTGCTGCCGTATCATCTATCACGTTGACATTCATCAAATTGAGTTCGGGTAAATCAGGTACTGAAATTACTTCTATGTTCATTAATTGCCCATATACCGAAGTTCCATCTGTTACATTTAGCCAATCATTATTGAGCACACCAAAGTAATCAATCACCGGTGAAATTATGATCTGAGAGCCAGAAATTATGGCTGTGGCAGCACCAATAGAATTAGATTCTATGCTCCATGATAATTCGTCCCCATCAATGTCAAAACCAAAATCGCTGATATTAAGCGCAATAGTCGCATCTTCGTCCATCGAAATATTCCACATTGAATTATTTACCACCATTACATCATCAACTGCTGAAACCTGAATTGGTATGTCTAAATCAACCGCTTCTGTTGCCCCGTCCGTGACTCTAACGTGTAGCACTGTAGCACCATTGGCATCGGGATTAGGCGTTATAGTGAGAACACCTTGGAAATAAGCAAACGAAACTGGCCCTGCTGAACCCTCTGTTTGGTCATTAATTGATGCAAGTAGTGGTTCACCTTCAGGGTCATAAGCAAAATCAGTAATATTAACCTGAATCGAAGGGCCGTCTTCGATTAGTGTTTGCATAATCACTTCTTCGGTTTTTACTACTGGATCATTAAACGGTACTACGACGATTTCAAGAGTAGTTGATGCTTCATCAATCACGCCATCTCCCTCAGCACGCATCAGTACATCAACTTCCGCACCAGTAATATACTCGCCAGTAACTGTATGAGTCACCGACAAACCGCGATAATCACTATCTAATTGTATTGAGAAATTATTGATTTGTCCTCCACTAAGTACGGCTTCGACAATAAACACTTCTTGGCCGTCTGGGTCAGTTGCTATCTCACTGGCTAAAATGTACCCTGTACCTCTTTCTGGCACCTCAATTTCAGGTTGTGGAGCAACAAAAGAAAGTGGTTGGTCAGTTCTAATAAATTGGTGTTCAATTGTCGATGGCGCACCCTCAACCATGATAGTCATGAATGCAGTATGTTGCCCTGGTGCTAAATCCTCAACCGCATAATCGCAATATGCAGTGCCGTTTTGATGAAGCGAACCATTTGATACCAGTTGCTGATTAAATCCACACGCTAAATCAATTTGCCAGTCGGGGGAAATATCAGCATAGCCGTTGCCATTACGCAGTGTCCAATTGGCTAACAGTACGAATGTATCATAGCGACCAAACTCGTTAATTGCGGCAGGAATTTTCGATTGGTTTTCAATCAACAAAAATTCTGCTTCAAACAAATTCTCCTCAGTATAGGATTCTGAATCACTAGAAGTGGTTGGAGATAATTCTCGATTAAATGCCGGTCTAAATTCATCATGAACTCCTCTAAGAGTCAAATCAAGGTAGGGCAATAAATGTTCTAATGCATATTCAATTTGCTGCTGTTGCGACATCGAAGCATCGCCATCACCACGATCGTCACCAAAGAAGATACCATCATCGATATCATCTTGGAATTGGAAATGGTCTGCACCTAGTATGTGCATCCAATGCCAAGCAAGAGCGGATGTCGCAGTTATAATTGGCAAATTGTCTTGACCTTTAGCAATCTCATCAACGGTTCCTGTCATGAATAATCCAGTTGCCGGAGATGCTGGCTCAATACTCCAGCCAAGGGGCCTCACATTCTCCCAGCCGTTACCTGCAGACCATTCAGAAAAATCAATCCCTAAACCAAACAGTGACCTTGGGGGTTGAATAGCCGCTGAAAGTGATGATTCTTGCCAAAATGGGAACACTGAATATGCCACAGCAGCACCTGTTCCGTGACCTGAAACACCCCAATGGTTGAGATCAATATTGCCAAAAGCTGCAGGTATAATGACGTTGGACTGATTAGTTTGGTTCATGAACGTGATAATGTCTTCAAGTAACGACATTGATTCCTCTAAATCAGTTGTTTCATCAGTGTCAAACCCATTTGATACGATAACTATGGTTCCGCGTTTGACTATCTCTCCAGCTAGAATCATGTAATCAGACCGGTCCTCTCCCTCATCACCAAAGAATACCGTGAAGGGAAAGGGGCCGTTTCCTGCTATTGCTGCGCCTTGACCGTCTTCCATTGCCGGATATAGTACACGGAATTCAACGTCGTTTTCCTTGTAATCATCCCATCCGACCGGGAAATCTACGCCGATGTGTTGATTTTTGAAATTAGAGTCTTCTTGTGGATGTGCGCTACCGTATCCAGAAAAGGCAACGCTGATAAGCATAATCATGACCAGCAAAAATGCTTTACTTCTCAACAACACCATCTCACTATAACTAATGCTAGGACACATCATATTTTGAAATTGGTGCCTCATGCATAAGATGCTAGAACGGTCTCAGCTTGGATTAATTTACTCATAATTAAATCTAAACTTGGCAGATGATCCTTATACTGAGGCGCCCATAACTGTGACCATGACTCGAGATGCTGGGCGGCGAGTAACCATCTTCCATCAACATCCTTATGTTTTATCGCAGCAATTCTATCTGTGTGTTCTCCATCAATTGGATGGTATTGAGATTTGGCGCAAAAACCAGACACTGTAATATCTTCGGGAAAGGAATCATCATCAAAATTAACCAACACGTCGCAGGTTCTCTCAGAAGTATCAGCACCATTAAACCAGTCATAGTCATGTAAACTTCTCTTACCGCCAAATGCTTTGACTGTCCCTCCAAGAGTAGTCCAAGTGTGCGCTGTTGAACGAGCCGCACCACCCCCACCAATAATGCCTAGACAAGCACCAGAGGTCACATCCACACCAAAATACTCAGCAACTCTAGCAAATCCTGAACCATCAACATTTGAAGACCACCAGCCAAAGCCATCAAAGCGCAAAACATTAACTGATTCAATCATTGAGGAATCATTAAAATCAACAACTGCTGGAGATTTCAACTGATGCTTCAGTGGATAAGTTAAATTTAGCCACACCTCTTCAGTAAACGATTTGGTTGGTAATTTAACATCACACTTGAATGGTAAGAGTCTAGCAGATTCTTGACGCTCTTCTTTGCTTAAATCGCTTAGAGACTGTTTGACCTCAATTGTTGAATCAAGTACTTTCTGCATAAGGGCTCGATTGCGAAACTTACCAAAAGGTGCACCCGTTAAATTCCAATTTACCGGATTTAGTGAGGATTTGACATAACCCCAGGCTAAAGCATCTTGAATGAATTCTGCTTCTACGAGGTCAGTATTCAATAGATTGAACCTATTGACTTTCGGCAACACTTGGCTCAAGTGCTGAGCGACAATATTGATTAACACCGGAGAAAGTGAGTGTGAGACTGGACTACCAGCCATCCCATAATACACATCCGCCATGAATTAACGTCTCGATGATACCTTTTGAATCACTCTATTGAGATACACAATATACAGATAGGTTTGAAAAAGAAGGGGTCTAACGGTAACCATGAACGCAGGTAACCTGTTCACCAATCAGCATCGTGGCAAAGGAATGATTGCGGGTCTAACCGCTCTGATGGGACTGTGGCTTTCCGCCGCAATGTGGATTGAATTCAACGACGCACTCGGTGGATTCTTTGGACCTAGTATGGGAGTAATCATTGGTACAGTCGTATTCTTATTATATCAAACCAAAAAGAATGAGCGAGAATTTACTCACGGCAGCAGCTATACCACTTCAGAAACCACTTCCTTGTACAGAGATGAAACTGGCAGAATGCAGCAAGTTGAATCTGATACTGAACTCGGCAGAAATCCTGTGCTATTTGTTGCAGCATTGTACGGCGCTATTATTCTACTAAGTGAATTATCCTGGTCAAACTTCTTTTGATTGGTGATTCAGTGGATTTTTTTGATTTATTTCGCTTAAAACAAAAAGCGGAAGCAGACAATCCTCGAACTGTATTTTACATTATTTTTGAAAAGGTTTCAATCCTTTTCGTCTTATTAATTATCCTCGCTGTCGGGTTGGCTTTAGAGTTACCATCATGGGGAGTTGCTTTACTAGTTGGATTGTCTTTAGGACCTGTTGTTTACGGTCATTATTATTTCATTTACATCAGACCGGTGCTTAAACAACAGGAAGGTTGATGAGTACAGGTCGCTTGAGATGGTCAGTGATAGTATGGGATTGTTCGGAGATCTTCTAGATTTTATTGGCCTTGGTGGCATTACCGGAATTGATATTCTTTTCGCCGTTATGGCGATTATTGGTACTGGATTATTTTTGATATATTTCATCTTAGTGATGCTATTTGGTTTTGCTGATGACATGTTACCATTTGACATGGAAATGAGTGCTGATGGGATATTTCATCTCTTTACTATCCAAGGTATTCTCAGTTTCATGATGATGTTTGGAATCTTTGGACTTGCCATGACCCAAGCTGATCAAAACGCCCTCCTAGCAATCATTGTTGGTGTGATAGCAGGTTCAGTTTCAATGTACATCGTCGGTAAAATTTTCCAAATGATGAAGGGCCTTGAAATGGATAATACCATAAAATATTCCGAAGCGATCGGTGCCAAAGGCACAGTCTACCGAACCATCAATGCCGGAGAGCATGGTCAAGTTCAAGTTGAATATCAAGGCGCATTAAGAACCTCAGATGCTGTTGCTGAAGACGATACAATTACCATCGAAACAGGTAAATTCATCAAGGTGGTAAAAACAATCGGTGAAACCTTGATTGTCATACCGCTTGACATTTCAGTAAATTCCGAGTCATAATTTCCAATATTTTTAGCTAATACTTGACGGGTCAACCCTCTTAAAGTAGGTCTATGTCCTCTTACCATGGCCCTAGCAGAGAGTTTAGTAGTAATCGGAATTGCCTTATTCGCATTAGTAGTACTATTGACTATTTATTTAGCAACTAGCAGATATAAATTAGCACCATCCGATAAAATATTGGTCGTATATGGTAACGTCAAGACTGGCGGCGCTGCCGCTTGTTACCACGGTGGTGGTAAAATTGTCTGGCCACTTATCCAACACTATGCATACTTAGACCTCAAACCAATGACTATCAGCATTAATCTGGAACATGCACTATCTCAGCAAAACATTCGTATTAACGTCCCATCAACGTTCACTATTGGTATATCGACTGCACCATCTATTATGTCTAATGCAGCAGAACGTCTGCTTGGATTGCCAGCACCACAAATTGAAGACATGGCAAAGGAGATTATTTTTGGTCAACTTCGTCTAACTGTTGCGTCCTTGACCATTGAGCAGATCAACCAAGACAGGGAAGCCTTCCTGAGAATGGTATCAAATAACGTCGATACCGAATTGCACAAGATTGGACTATACCTGATCAACGTCAACATTACCGACATTACTGATGAGGCTGACTATATCGCATCTATTGGTGCTAAGGCTGCTGCTGTAGCAATTGCTGACGCAACTGTTGACAGAGCTGAGGCTGCACGTACTGGTGCTGTTGGTAAGGCCGCTGCAGACCGTGAAAGAGAAATCGAAGTTGCCAATAACGAGGCCGAATCTGACAAAGGTCAGAAAGCGGCTGAGGCTGGAAGACGTGTTTTCGTTCAACAACAAGAAGCTCTTGCAGTTGAAGGTGAAAACCAATCCCGTGCTTCAATTGCCTCTTACAACGCAGATTTAGCAGAGAAAGAAGCAGAAGCATTACAACGTTCTGAAGTTGCTAAGCGTAGAGCACAATCGGAAATTGAGAAAGCCCAGTATAGCCTTGAGGGTGAAAGACTGCGTGCCGAAGAAATTGCTCGTGAAGAAGTATCTAAATTACAAGTAGAGATTGCATCGGAAGCAGAAGCAGAACGCCAACGAAGAATCGCTAGAGGTGAAGCAGATGCAATCCTTGCTATTTACAATGCTGAGGCTGAAGGAACCAAGGCGGTTCTAGAAGCAAAAGCAGCTGGTTACCAGGCTCTAGTCAAGAGTGCTGGCGGAGATGCTAAAGCCGCTGCTACCCTGCTCATGGTAGAGAAGATTGAACAAATCGTTGCTCGACAAACTGAAGCAATCGCTAACTTGAAGATTGACAAGATTACTGTTTGGGACTCAGGTAACGGTAACGGCGGCGAAGGTGGCAGCACTGCTAACTTTGTTTCATCACTAATCAAGTCGCTACCACCTGTGCACGATGTGGCAAAGATGGCCGGTGTCGACTTGCCAGACTACCTAGGTAGCATGAAAGAAGAGTGAATGACGGCCTTTTGACAAAGGTTGCTTAATCGCCTTATGCACTTCAGTTTAGACCGTGAGTTTCAAAGACTAAAGCACATGCAATCAACCCATGCCTACAGACCTTGAGATTGCTAATGCTGCAACTCTAGAGCCAATCGAAGCCATTGCTTGGAAACTTGGAATCTCTTCTACGGAGATAACTCCAATGGGTAAAAGTGTTGCTAAAATCACTTGGGAAGCCCTAAAATCTCGATTTAACAAACCTCAAGGCAGTCTTGTATTAGTTACTTCAGTCAACCCTACGCCATTTGGCGAAGGTAAAACGGTTACAACAATTGGACTCACTCAAGCACTTTGCCAAATAGGACAATCGGCAACCTGTGTTATTCGTGAACCGTCAATGGGTCCAGTCTTTGGTATCAAAGGCGGCGCTGCTGGCGGTGGATACTCGCAGGTACTACCAATGGAAGATATCAACCTACACTTTACTGGTGACCTACACGCAGTCACGTCGGCTCACAACCTACTTTCTGCACTAATTGACAACCATATCAAGCAGGGTAATGAGTGCCGCATAGACCCGACAAGAGTTAGTTGGCCAAGAGTTCTTGACATGAATGATCGAGCCCTCAGAGATGTGGTAATCGGCATGGGCGGTCCAGCCAACGGGCAGCTTAGACAAGATAGGTTTGACATCACAGCGGCAAGCGAAGTTATGGCAATTCTAGTATTAGCCTCAGACTATGCAAATCTAAAAAAGCGCCTAGGCGATATTGTCATTGGAGAATCAATTGACGGGAATCCTGTCAAAGTTACTGACTTAGAGGCTCAAGGCCCTATGGCCTTACTGCTTCGCAATGCATTCTTACCAAATCTAGTACAAACCCTAGAAGGTAATCCTGCATTTATTCACGGTGGTCCATTCGCTAATATCGCTCACGGTAATTCTAGCATAATTGCCGATAAAGTTGCTCTTGGTGCTGCTGATATTGTAGTTACTGAGGCAGGCTTCGGCTCAGATATGGGTGCTGAGAAATTTATGCATATCAAAGCGGCAACCTCGGGTAAAGCGCCTGATTGTGTAGTCATGAATGTTACAATTAGGTCAATGAAGTTACACGGTGGAGCATTTGGCAGCCGTGGTGGTTACCGACCAACAAAAGACGAATTAGAAACTGAAGATGTCGAAGCGGTTACAACTGGTGCGGCAACTAATCTTGACCGTCACATCAGAAACATGGCAGGTTTTGGAATTCCGGTAATTGTTTCAATAAACAAATTCACCTCAGATACCGATGCTGAAATTGCCGCATTAGCTGATGCAGCCCATGCAAGTGGGGCAAGGAACGTTACTGTCACAGAGGTTCATTCCAATGGTGGTGCTGGTGGCAAAGACTTAGCCAACGCTGTAGTAACCGCGGTCCAAGACCATGTTGCTGCAGGCAGGCCGTTTACCCCTTTATTCGTTAACGATGCTCCAATAGTCGAAAAGATGGAAGCAATAGCAACACGAATGTACAAGGCAAAAGATGTACAAATCGAGGCAAAAGCCAAGAAACAACTAGACAAAATTACTGCTTGGGGATACGGCAACCTACCTGTTTGCATGGCTAAGACGCAGTATTCTTTCTCCCATGATGCTGGTAAATTAGGCGCCCCTAGTGGATTTACGCTACCTGTTAGAGAATTCAGACTTAATGCCGGAGCGGGTTTTGTCGTAGCAATACTTGGTAACATGATGACTATGCCTGGATTACCTAAACGGCCTGCAGCACTAAACATGGATATGGATGATGACGGCAACCAAGTTGGAATCTTTGGGTGAATGTATGCAGATATTGAAGCGCGAGCCAATGTTGTGGCGCTTGCGCATTATTGGGCAAGACGATTTATGGTCGCTTGCTAGACTCGCTCGTAAAGGCATGTCACTAGGTATGCTTGGTGAGCGACGTGACCAAACAACTGCTGGTGAAGAAGGTGGCAGAGCAAAGTCTGCTGAACGAAAAAAGATGTGGATTAGGCTACGTATTGAAACTACCGAATACCAATCATTCGGGGACAATTTACGCTGTCATGGAATAATCGAGGAAGCTAAATTTGATCTTGGCAGCCATCACACACACAATATTGCAGTTGGTGATGAAATAGAATTATCCTGCATCACTGAGTTTCTAGATACCGACCAACAATTATTGCAACAAGCCGTTGATGCCGCTAAACAGGTGCAAGTTGCATTAGCAGTGGTTGAAAATGATGAAGTGATTTTGTTTCATGTGACATCTAGAGGACTTAGAGAATCGACAACCTGGACCATGCGTGGGGGAGGTAAACGCGTTGATGTCAAACAGTCTAGTGGTGTGGCAAAAGGATTTCGTGAGCGAGTCATCCGGGAACTATCTGAATCTCTAGCAAAAGAAACCCCTTTGATTCTGTGTGGACCGGGGCATGCCCGAGAATTGTATTTGCGGGACATGAAAAATTCTGACCAAACTAGGTTTATTTCCTCAATCGGCACATCCATGTCAGGGCGTGCAGGGGCTAATGAGATATTACGTGAAGGACTTGCTGGGAACCTATTAGATGATTATGCAATCTCCAAAGAAATAAGCCTACTAGAAGAAGCTTGGATGAGGATTTCAACAAATGGCGCCGTAGCCTATGGATTAATGGAATTAACCAAAGCACGAAATGACGGAGCAATTGAAACATTACTTATCTCAGCAGACCTACTGCGAGATGAAGATGCTATCATAGATGGCACTTCATGGCAATTATGGTGCAAGTCACTAAGTGACATTGGCGGAGAAATGGTACAATGCTCTACCGACCATGACTCTGGGCAACAACTGCTGGGCATAGGTGGAGCCATCGCTTTATTACGGTTCAAAATCTAGGTGATGGTATGAAGGTAGTGAAATTTAGTGATTACCAACAAAATAACGAACTATCCGTGCTTGATGGTGCTAGATGGTTATTGATTACTCATCAAGAATTATCTGCTGCTGCAACGATATTATTTCACAGTGAACTACTAGATATTTTAGTCGCAGTTGACTTTCGTGGTGCAAAAATTTCTGATGGATTATGGCAACGAGCAGTACATCTGATTTTAGCCGATTCAAGTTTTGAAAACGATGATGAATCTCAGATTAGAAGGCGTACTGGAATCACTAAAGTGGTATTAGATGGACAAGGCAAACTGGAAGATTACTGTTGGTAACTGGTGGGTCCGGAGGGAATTGAACCCTCGATCTTCGCCTTGTAAGGGCGACGTCATAAACCCCTAGACCACAGACCCTAGCCTGCCGTGTTGCCTCTCATTATTGAATGCAACGCAAGCGTTAACCTCAAAACCATGACGCTTGACGCAAGGATGAATGGATGAAGATGTCCAAGCAGCCGCAGCCCGTCTGGTCAGGCGTCTGAAAGAAGGAGGTCACAGCATAACTGTGGCAGAATCTTGTACAGGAGGTTTGCTTGCTAGTGCCTTTACCGATATTGCTGGGGCAAGTCATTGGTTTAACCAATCGTGGGTCACATATTCTAATGAGGCAAAGATGTCTCAGTTAGGAGTTAATCCAGAAACGCTTGAAAAACGTGGTGCTGTTTCATCGTATGTGGCTATTGAAATGGCAAAAGGGGCGCTAGAAAATGCTGACGCAGACATTGCGATTTCAATTACTGGAATTGCTGGGCCTGGAAATGACAGCACAACCAAGAAAGTTGGGACTGTGTATGTTGGCATTGCTTCTAAATCATGGGCCAATGCTGAATCTACCCAAATAGGTGGTAATCGGTCTGAAAATAAGATTGGTTTTGTCCATTTCGCACTTCTAACGGCCATTGGTAGATGGGATGAAGCAATGGATGCGGCAGAAGAAAATCGCAAGAAACTGCAACAAATGGCTGATGAAAAAGAACGAGC
>QXXX01000007.1:0-316 GCA_009887195.1 Candidatus Poseidoniales archaeon
AGCAAGGTAACCGATTATGTGGAGATAGTACCGATTCTCATGAAATTCTGTCGCCATCTGCTTAAGTGGAACTCGATGCTCTCGCTGGGTTAAAGAGAACAGCCAACACACCACTGGAGTGAAAAAAACCACTAATATCATCATGACAGTGTATGGACTCATAGCACAGTGCCAACCTTTGCTAATATATCCTTTTTCACCGCATTGGAATATATGAAGCGATTTAACAGTGAAAATCAAAGCACCGACACATCATATTTTGAATCAACATCGACTGCCCCATACGTGTCAGGCAACTGGGTACAACCTCCCGAAA
>QXXX01000007.1:326-10187 GCA_009887195.1 Candidatus Poseidoniales archaeon
ATCTCAATGGCGAGATCAAGGGAAAATGGTTTGTTTAGAATTGAAAAGACCACACCCTAAGTCTCCGGAAGGTGGTGGATATTTTGGTGGCAATAAAGTAACTACAATACTCAGCAAAATGATTTCAAAAGCTGAGCAAATGTTGGATGAATATTCGATTCCAAATGGTAATACAGTGTTTTACGCATTCCACAATAAAATGCACAAATCGGTAAAAATAGCAGACTCAAAACGTCATTGGGCAGAATTATTACCAGTAGTACCCAGGTTTGGCCATAGTAAAATTAAGCGTCTAATGGCTTATCCACAATACTTCATAACGCCTTTTTCAAGATTGATAAATAAGCATAGAATTCGAGGAGCATCAATGGTACCATGTGCTATCGAATATTTCCAACCATTCTACAATCGCGCCTTGTTAGGTCGAAGCGTTGGGCTAAGCGGCAGGAAATTAAATCATTTTAGGACATGTCAAAAGGGCATCCCAGTATATGTATGGCCAGCTAATGAAAAGTATGAATATCGTCTACTTAACTCTGGAATAACTGGGTTGACAGATAATTTAGATCCCAATTATACCTGGTACAAGAATGGTAAAGGTGCTAGGTGGCAAAAACCTGCAACAAAACCATTAGATGCACAACAAATAAAATTGATTGAGAATGCTGATTATGCCACTCATAAAGACGTCATCAAACAATTGGAAGAAGAAGTAAGCCCTTGGATTGAGTGTTCAACTAGTAGGAAGCGAGACTTGATAAAAATGTGGAAATCCAAGTGGAATTGGGATGTTGATGTCGATAAATTAGTGGATAATTCTTCGCATTCACCACCATGGGAAAGTGTCAGATTAATCGGCCATAGAGGTTCAGGAAAGACTGCTAGACCTGTGTTACAATAATCATCACTCGATGTGACGAAGTTCTTGTCCTTCTGCAAAGTATTTAGGACGATAAATTGGAACTCCTTTACCCGACCTTAGCACTGTTCGTTCATCAACTATCTGTGCTCCAATACCAGCAACTCTAGCCCAACCAAAGAAGGTCGTATAGTATGTTGGGTCAGTAAGGCCAACATGGTAGAGTAAGGCACCACTGGCAATATCGACGTTGGCATTAGGATTGCGAATTTTCTTGTTTTCCGACAACACCATTGGTGCGACCTTGCGCAAAGTTCTGATTACTTTGAAGTTCTCATCATCAGGACAGATCTCTTCACCGATGGCGAATTGTGCAGTTGCCCTAGGATCTTCTACACTCAGTACAGCATGGCCAAATCCAAACACAGGGCGGCCTTCTTTCAATTCATTACGAACAAACTGTTCCACTTCTGCTTCATCACTTGTGCCAATTTTCAAGACGAATTCTAGACATGACTGGTTTGCACGCCCGTGCAGAGGTCCTGACAAAGCATTCATTGCACCGGCAATAGCAGAGTAAACAGTGGCTTTTCCTGAAGCAATCGATTTACCGGTAAAAGTTGACAGATTCCCACCGCCGTGGTCCATATGTAGAACCAGATAAGTCGATACTACTCGTTCCATCTTCGCTCTCAAATGTTCATCAACACCGACTGTGTCGACGAACCTTTGAACTAGAGACTTACTGGTATCATCAGCTGCGATATCTGCCCCTCTACCCTCACGATAACGGAAAATCAAACCCATCAATCTTGGCATTCGAGCTATTAAATTCAAAGAGTCTTCTCGCCAGTTATTGGTAGTTTCTAACATACCAAGAGTCTGAATACCAACTGAAAGCCAATCCATTGGGTGACCATCTTTTGGTAATGTTTGCAAGACATTTACCAATCCAGATGGCACATGACCTCTCGCGGCTAAGTCTGCTTTGAAAGCAGATGATTGGTCAGTTGTGGGCAATTCCTTATTGAATAAAAGATAGATTATGT
The DNA here is from genome assembly GCA_009887195.1 of Candidatus Poseidoniales archaeon. GTDB lineage: Archaea > Thermoplasmatota > Poseidoniia > Poseidoniales > Poseidoniaceae > MGIIa-L1. Next base: position 2,235 of record QXXX01000007.1, read on the forward strand.
CTTCTGGACTAAAGTCAACCAACTCTTTTATTGGGTACCCACAATAGTGAACACCCTCAGTAGGGGTGACAAAAGAAGTTCGACAAGTTCCAACTGGAATACCTCTTAGCCCTGTGTTTAAGTGATTTTCAGTCACTTCACAAAGAACTTTCTCTTCATCCATAAGTCCCACTTATGCTTCCGACAAAACACTACGGTATAAAGACGGCCTATTTATCCATCAAATTGACTATTTGACAACCGCGGTTACTCAACCCACTCTCTGAAACCTTTCGATGATTGACGGTCAGCCAAAACATGTATTCGAATACTACTTCCATCGATTATAATTGCGTCTTCTGCCGTCAAACCAGGACAGTCTTGTTTGGTTCGTTCCCAAGAACGTTCGGTAGCTAAATTTTCACCCCACCAAGGATATGCTGCGCATTGTTGAGGTCTAATCGCATAGATGTTGCATTGTTTTTCCTCATTCAAATAAATACAGATACCGTCTGATTCACGACTTTTCAGAACATATCTTCCATCTAATGTTTGGCGACAATCCCTTGACAACCATTCAGTAACTTCCATCCCTAGACGGCCAGAAATTCGTTTTGCATCATGCATTGAAAGATAAACAATACCGTCGGGTTCATCGCAACACTTCCCACAACCTGATTGGCAGGTAAAGGGGACTCCTTTCATCCACCATGGGTGCTTCATTCTTCTTCCCCACCAATAACTACCCCTACCGGAGTTATAGTCGCAGTTTGCACTGAACCTTCTGGATGCGGCTCGAGTATCCCGTCAATTGGATTCAGTGTTATCGAATCACCGTCAATCAAAGACTCAGCTGTGACATCAGAGGAATCAATATTCCATTCCTCACTAGGAGTGTATGAATCCAGCTCATCTTCCACGAATTCTGGCAAAGGTCCACGTTCTGGGTCTAATGAAACCAATTGATTTTCTAGTTCTCTCAATTCATCTGCGATACCGATTAATCCTTCTAAAGATGCCTCGGAAGTCCTGTCGGCGAGATTCAATAACATTGATTCTAATTCAATCAGTCGACCAGTGTTTTGATTTATCTCGCCATCCGAGTAAGCCAACTTTTGATCGATACCCATATCAAGTTCGGTCAAAATTTCTGCTGCTTTGGCGTGATCTTGCTTTACTATACGTGTCATCTTTGCTACCAAGTGCTTATCCCGATCATCGACATCAACCACAGAAGGAGCCTCTGGCGTTAAATCTTCAAGAGTTTTCTTAATGTGCGCCTCCACTAAGTCAGTTTGTTTGCCAATAAATGACTCAATATCAATTTCTGGAGGAGTGTAATCGTCTGAAAGTTCTGGTAACTTGGTAGTTATTTCAATACCGCCGATCTCATCATCACTATACACTACGTCAATTACTGAACTAATCAAACGATTAGCGATATCTTCAACACTTTCAGATTCCGACTCTTCAAGATAATCTTCGTCATCTGAATGGATATCGTTTAGCAATTTGTACACATCAACGGTATCTAGTAATTTTTCGCCTCCCGCAATAGCGGCTTCAATTTTATCAATCCCGCTTCTAGTTCCTCGCCAACTGACATCACCATCTGTAACGATTAACGCTAATTGTTCATCCGAAAGCATAAGATTTCTTTCATTTGATAACTTTCTAGCATAAAGCATCAAACTACCAGCACCAACACGGCCAAGTATACTTCGAACCCCTCCTCTAAGTATATCCCAAAGGGAAGAAGCGGGCCAGTCTTCGGGAGAACTTCTAGCAGTAACAACGACATGCACCTTCATATTAAGTGCATAATCTAACATTCTGCCAACATGATTAGCCACCTCTTGGTCGGATAGAATTAGATCAATATCATCGATTAGTAACATAACACAATTAGCAAATACATCAGACCAAGTGTTTTCAACATCCAAAACCTCAGTTAAATCATCGCCTCTTAGGAAGTAAACAGGACCTTCATTGCGGAGTAAAACTGCTTGACCTATGGCGTGAATTAGATGTGATTTACCTGTTTGAGAATCGCCAATCAAGATTAAAGGGTTTAGTGTTTCTTGGGGTGAGTCGATTACTCTCTCACTCAACTGAGTTGCTCTTCTATTCTCTGTAGTTGTCGACCATGTTTTGTAAGTTTGATGGCTACTGTACTGAAGGGTCCTTGGCCAATCAACAATGACTGGAAGATGGATGCTATGATGAGCAAGGTTGGTCGTTTTCTGTTTGCTTTGGTGATGTAAACCCTCATCAATACCTCTTTGTCCTGACACAACGCTACTCCAAATAGGAGTCCCATCTGCTTCAAAACCAAAGAAGGATGATTCAGCAATACTTGTATCACTAGAGATTTTACTCAATGTGCGTTCTCTAAGGTTTTTCAATCGTTCTGCAACCAAACTGGATACATCGCTTCCAGTTTTATTCAATGTTAATCTAGGCCGATAATCTTCATTTTTGCCAAGTATGCCATCGGCAATTAGGTCGTATGTTGGACGATTAGCCACACCTACTCTAGAAAGGAGCGACTGCCGTTTTGCAGGGGGAGAGTATGGGCTTCCAACCAATTTATTTAATTTGGATTTTGGCTGATGTGACTGTCCCAACTCTGTTGTTAGGTCATCACTTGTGGTTTGTTTGGTAGCTATCTCAAGGTGCATTTTAGCATTGTTAAGTGCTAACGATAGCTTTGTCGGTTTTGACATCAATCTTCACCTCCTACGTCTGAACTATCCATTTCGTCTGAATTCTCATTAGACCGTTTGTATTCAGTTGCCCATTTTTGATAGTTATGGTCAATATCTAATTGATTTTGAACTCTAGCAGCAGATTCTCTAGAACGTCGGTTATTGTTTGATTGGGTAATCCTTGAAGCAGAATGAATAATTGACTCATCGGTTACTTTTGATGGGACATTTATTTGAGATTTAACTTCAATATTTGGTAGATTATGATTAGTCTTAGAGGATTTTTGATTCAATGCTTGTGAAAGTTCTCTAGACCGAGTCCGTATTGGGTTTTTCAACATATTTTCCAATGCAGAGGACATTCGATTAGACCGTGAGTCAAGGTCTACACCGACTGCTCCTCGATTTGATTTTGCAACCGGCATTTGAGAGAATTTAGGCAACTCAACATTTGATTTAGCGGCTGCAGCAATCGATTGTTTATGCAATCTACTAGGTCTTGTATCAGTAATTTTTTTCTTCGCTCGTTTTATCCTAATGGCTTTCCTAGGACCCTTAATTTGAGGCGCAGGCGATGGTGATTGTTGTTCGACTACATCCTGATGTTTTACTTGGGCAATAACATCATTTTGCGAGACTAGTTCAATTTCATCAGAAACTTTCATTGAAGCAACAAATGCTTGCTCAAAACCATCATCAATCTGATTATCCACGATTAATCTGGACTCTATTGAAGTTAAATGAGGTGTTTGTTCAACCACTTGCCCAGGCCAATCTTCAACTAGTTCTGCTAATTTTCCTTTCACTTCTAGAACATCTTCATCAACTAAGTTAGAAGCTCCACCTGAAACTACTCCTCCGCTTATGGTCTGGAGATCATTTGAAGTTGCAAAAGATATTTGTTGTTCTATCCAAGATAATTCTTCATCCGATAACTCAACACAAATCGGGTGGTCGATTAAAGTCTCGGAATCAATTACTAAGCCCTCGACAAATCCCGAGGGAATTAAATCAAATTCCTTAAGGAACCGGTGTCTGTCTAGATTGTCAAAAATATCTAAGTCACAATTCGTCAACATCAAATGGTCACCCGTTCTTATTGCATCAACTAAATTACAAATCATTCCAATCGAATTTTTTAGATCACTTATGCTCAATAAATATTCAAATCCTGACATGACAACTACTGCTTGCTTATTTGCCCACAAAAAGTTAGTTACTTTTTGTTGTAAACGCTCAATTAAGTCGGTTGGAGATTCATCTGCCAGGATCGAGATTCTCTGACAAGAGCCTTTTGGCAGTGAATAATTTTCCAGTAACATCTCATTATCGTGTCTCGAGAGAACCAATAGTGGCCGGCCATAACCAGCTAATATGCTACCAAGTTCAATTATTGCGTGAGAATTACTATCATCAACAATCAACACATCGCCATAATTTAGATATCTTTCACCAGCGCTAAAGTTTTCCAACTTGGCTTTGGTAAGTTGTCGTATATATTCTGGTGCCTCAATAGACACTTCTTGCCCTGGCAATCTCTCTTCCCTACGCCAACTGCTAGTGTTTAGTCTAACGTAATTCCACCAATCATCACTATTCTTGGAATTAGTGTCTTGTTCCTGCTCAATGGTTGCATCCGGGTACAAATTGACAATTCTTACTAAGTCATCATTAGGCAACTCCACTAAGGAAACCAATGCGTCAAGTGCGGTAGAATCCTTTTCTATCTCCATCAAAGCTTCCAAACCGGTCAACAATAAATCTGCTTCATGTAGAGCAATACGTGGAGTAGTATCTTGAATCACCACTTGGCTTACTCGAGGAATTATACCTTTAGGACGGCGCTCGATTCTAATATATCCTGAGATTCCAAGAGTCGACATATCACCGGCTAGTTTGGCGAGTGCATCATGCCCGCCACGCCGTACTTCAATGACCACGCCTTGTGGCAATTCAACCAAAATCATCACCCCTTTAGATTCAGCCTTGTCTAAGTGTTATTGAAAGATGCGGAAGAATTTAGCAAAAGATGACGATTTGGAAGAATGCTCGGCATACCCACAGAAATTACAAACCCTTATTGAGAATATACCTCCTAATGGTGTTTGAGGCATAATTGTGAGTGTTCCAAAGGGAATTATCGAGTTTGCTGATTTAGCATTATGTACTCCTTACAAAAATAAATTGTTAGGGGTAAGAATAATTACTTTTCTATCAATAATAGTTCCAATATTGTTGACTGCTATATTCCAACTACCTATTTTCACCATACTATTTTCCATCACAATCGGAGGAGCCATTTACCTCGTCTTTGGTCCTGATTTGCAAGCGATAATTGCTACTCCACTTGGAGTAAATATCAATCATCCATTTGTTGATAGTGAGCCTATTGGCAAAGCAATTGTTACTGTGAAATTGTCAACCAGTGATTGGATCGACATCGGCGAGCATAGAGTTAGATTAGTCGAAGATGAATTAGTAAACGGCTTTAATCTAGTAGAGGACCATGAAGACTATACAACACTAGGTAATTTTAGTGATTCAACAAATAAAACTCGATTATCAAAACAGATAATAATTATCAATCAAGCACTGGCTTTAAGGGACGTTGTCAACGGAAAAGCAGACCCAATTGAAGAGGCTAGAGAACGCGAAACAATGGATTATGGGTTGTTAGAACGAGATTGGCTTAGTGAAGAAGAATTGAATGTCGAGGGTCCGCTGGCTAAATTTATCAACAAAGAATGAGGAAAAAATCCAAGTGACCCTGTTAATTCAAAAACCCTCCATAACAGGGCTATTTGTGTCAAAATCCGTTAATTGGAATGCTGTGATGGGTTCTCTATCAGAAAATCAGCAAGAAACTTTGTTTGGCACTTCATTATCCAAACTATTTGCCAAACTGCCGTTATGGCTCTCCCATCCATCTAATATTGGTGGTTTTTACGGTTTCTTAGTTGCCCTTGCGTTAATATTACCATATCGATTTGCTACAGATGATCACCATGGATGGACCAGTGATTGGGCACTCCATTGTGCACTGTTGATGGTCGCCTGTTTTTTCTTAGGCCTATGTTCAACTATCATCAACACTATATTTGGTAGACTGCCTATTGCACCTCCAAGAATTATTTTGTACCCTATGCCATTTGTCGGTCTTGCATTATTATCGATTGACAGAACTGACATCGTATCAATAAATGCTTACATATCCTGGTTACTGATATTACTACCAGGTCCAATGTATGTGCATCTTTCATGGGCACCTCGGTGGCGCTTACTCTGCATGATTGATGATGGCAAAAATCCATTTGAGGACATGTTAGACCTTCGTGATGAATCAAAAGACTATGAAATTGCAATAAGCAATGATAGCGAAATTGACGCAGTAGTTAACGACTTCGAGAATACTGAGGAGTAACTCAAATCAAGCCAAGTTTTGGACCAACTCTCTCAAAGATTGCTAATACTTCATCGAGGTCATCTTTAGCAAGTCCTGAGGACATTTGAGTCCGTATCCTTGCTTTGTCTCTAGACACCATCGGAAATACAATTGCTCCTGCCATAACACCTTGTTTACCAAGTTCGACAGTGAAGTCTTTGGCAACTTTTGATTCCCCACACATTACCGGGATTATTGGTGTAGTCGACACACCGGTATCAAATCCTAAACTTTGTAATTCCTTCCGGAAATAGTTGGTATTAGCCCATAACTTTTGATGATGTTCAGGCTCTTCCATTAGCACTTCTACAGCCGCTTTTTGCGCAGCAGCAACACCTGGTGGTTGAGAACCTGACAATAACCAAGATCTAGAATGATTCAATGCATGAGTCCTAGTCATCTCTGTCCCAGCGAGTATCCCTCCTTGAACACCAAGAGCTTTGGAAAAGGACCCCGTTTCAAAGTCAATACTACCTTGTAAACCAAAGTGGTCAACTATCCCTGCACCAGTTTCACCAAGAACTCCCTCACCGTGACAATCATCGACATATACCATCGCACCGTATTCCTTAGCTAATTTGTCAATTTCATTAAGCGGCGCAATATCACCATCCATGGAAAATACCCCATCAGTGATGATTAGTTTTCGCTTTGCGTCTTCATTACTAACCAGTACTGCTTCTAATTCACTCATATCGTTGTGTGCATAGACTGCTCTACTGGCTTTGGTTAATCTAACACCATCAATAATTGAACCGTGATTTAATTCATCGCTTATGATAACATCATCTTTGCCAGTAACCAAGGTTGGGATTAATCCGACATTGACGGTGTAACCGGCAGAATAGATTAGTGCGGCTTCCACTTTCTTGAATTCTGCCACTTTTTCCTCGGCTGCTAGATGAATGTCCATAGTGCCAGCAATAGCCCTGACACTCCCACTACCAGCACCATATTTTGTTGTTGCATCGACCATCGCTTTGACTACCTTTGGATGAGTTGTAAGATTCAAGTAATTATTGGCTGAAAGCATTATTGTTGGTTTACCATTTATCGAACATCTCGGTTGGTTAGGGCTTTCCAATGTTGGCGGCTCCCACAACAAAGATTGGTTAGATAATTCCTCGTATCGCTGTTTCATCCACGTCATATCGCCTGGCATAGTACCGTCTCATCATCATGCTAAACTCGGCACTTGAAGGGGTTTTGTATTGCAAAAACTTCCATGAAGGTCAAAAAGGATTAGGAATTGGCAAGCCCATGCGCATCACAGGTGTTGTTAGTAGTGGACTTGGCAGAGCCCATGTCTTTATGGCGCAAAAGCACTATCAAGACCAGTTCCAATCTCTAATGGGAACTTCCGTGTGGCCTGGAACTCTGAACCTAACTGTTGCCGGTGATGATTTACGAAATTACATTGCGCTTCGATTAAAATCTGGAATCGACACACTAGATGCATCAACAGAACTTATTTCACAGGCGAACGAGGTATCTATTGATGATTTAGCAGCCAATAGAATCCGAGGTTTCTTGCGAGATGGTATTTCGTTTGGTGGTGCAACTGCATTCAAGGCGACGTTTAATTTCAATGATAAAATGGTTGATTGTGCGGTTCTAATTCCAGATTTGACCAGGCATTACGACGTAGTGGAAATCATCTCAGCAAAATTCCTGAGAGAACATTTCTCGATAAGTGACGGCGACGAAGTAGTAATCGAATTACTTTGAGTCATGCGGAATATATGGCAACTTACCAATCTTCGACCACTCGTGGTAGAGCATGCTTTCCATTTCCAACGAGGCGCCTTTTTCCCAACGACTGAT
>QXXX01000070.1:0-7298 GCA_009887195.1 Candidatus Poseidoniales archaeon
AGTCCGACTATTTCACCAGAATTAATCTCAAGTGAAACACCGTCAAGAGCAATAACATCGCCAAAGTTCTTGAAAACATTTGACACAGTTAGCAGGGACTCATGTGCCATATTGCTCAACTAGCCCTTCCAGACTCAATTGCAAGGTTCAGACCAGGGTATTTAGTTTCCAGTTTCCTTGCCCTTTCTAGTTGTTGATTAATTTGAGAAAATATTTCATTCTGAGAAACACCCATGTCAATTAAATTAGCAATCATTTCAAATGCTCCTTGAATAGACCCTGCATCAAGAAAAGCGTCATTACTTATTTTACCATTATACTTGAGTGATTCTAATCTTTTACTGATGAACTCAGCTTCCAATTTTAATCTCGGTCCATCAATATGTGAAAGGGCCATTAGTTGGTCAACACAGGTTCGCATGGTTTTCTATTTACTGAGATAGATTATGATAATTGCGTTAATTCTTTTGCGATAACTCCACTAGAACTCCACCTGTTGATTTAGGATGGACAAAGGCAATCAGACAATTTTTTGAACCGATTCTTGGCTCTTTATCTATCATGGTTATGTCATTATCAAGCAGATGGGCAATCATCGATTCGAGATTATCAACTTGAAAACAAATTTGTTGGATTCCAGTCCCTCTTTTATCAATAAACCTTCCAATGGGGGTATCTTTTCCTGTTGGATAAAGTAATTCAATCATTGCAGGTTTTTGCTGCTTTTCTGAAGAGATCGGGATGAATCTAGTTATGACTCCTTGGTCTTTTACATGTTCATCTTCCAGTTCAGGAATCATGCCTAATAATTTCCAAAAAAGTTGCCCTTCATCTAAATCATTTACTGCTATTCCGATATGATCTAACCTTATTTTAACCATACAACCACCTAAAAACCACTGGGTGCCATCCAAGTTCCAAATTCATCTTTCAAAGCGTTCATTATTTCACCCAGAGTGCATTTATTTCTAATGGCATCAATAATTATTGGAAATAAATTACCACCACTAACCGCAGCAGATTTAATTTCTCGAATAGAGAAATTTACCTTTTCTTGGTCCCGGTTAGTTCGCCACTTGGCCAACTTCTCCGACTGTATTTCTCCTAAATTACCTGCAAGGTTCATAGCAGATATTGGTGGTTCATTATCCATTTTAGCATAGTTTACTCCAACGATCTTCCTTTTGCCTGATTCAACATCTTGCAAGTGTGTATATGCGGAGTTGTGAATTTGTCTTTGTTGCCATCCATCCTTGATAGCAGACATAGCCCCACCTTTAGCGTCGATTTCCTTAATCAACTCCAATGCTGACTCGTATATTTTATCGGTAAGACTCTCAACGTAATAAGAGCCGCCAAGTGGATCTACTACATCGGCAGCGCCACTTTCTTCAGCAATTATTTGTTGTGTCCTCAATGCTATTGTAGCACTCTCTTCAGTAGGCAGGCCAATAGCCTCGTCATACGAATTGGTGTGGAGGCTTTGAGTCCCTCCACATACGGCTGCTAATGCTTGAATAGTTACTCGCGATATGTTGTTCAATGGTTGTTGTGCAGTTAAACTAACTCCGGCTACTTGAGTATGGAATCTTAGTTTTTTCGACTTTGGGTTACTTGGTGAGTATCGTTCATCGACTAAATCGTGCCATAATCTTCTAGCAGCCCGGAATTTTGCCGCTTCTTCAAAAAAATCATTATGGCAATTAAAAAAGAAAGATAATCTAGGTCCAAAATCGTCTATTTCAAGACCTTGCTCCAAGGCAGAATCAATGTAATTTAATGCGCTGGCCAAAGTAAAGGCTACTTCCTGAACAGCAGTGCATCCTGCTTCTCTTATATGGTATCCCGAAATCGATATTGTGTTCCAAAGCGGAACTTCCTTAGCACAGTAAGAGAAAATATCTGTGATCAAGCGCATACTTTCATCTGGAGGAAACACGTAGGTTCCTCTCGCCATATACTCCTTCAGAATATCATTTTGTATCGTCCCCATTACTTGATTAGGATTAACGCCTTGTTCTTCTGCTACAATAAGATACATCGCTAGTAAGATTATTGCCGGGGCATTAATGGTCATAGATGTACTTACCTTATCTAATGGTATACCGGAAAAAAGGTCTCTCATATCATCTAATGTTGAGATTGAAACACCGACCTTACCAACCTCTCCCAGTGACAATTCATCATCGGCGTCAAGCCCTAGTTGTGTAGGAAGGTCAAATGCCACTGACAAACCCTTTTGTCCTCTATCGAGTAATAACTTAAATCGTTCATTGGTTTCTTTAGCACTGGAAAATCCGGCATATTGTCGCATAGTCCATAATCTAGACCGATACATTGTGTCGTGGATTCCTCTTGTATAGGGTGCCTGGCCCGCAGATTCAGCACTTTTTGGACCAATTTGATGTGGGATGTCTAAGCCAGAGAGGGTTTTCCAGTCGTCCTTCCTTTGGCCTGCCATGTTTTATCCATGTAATGGAGATACATCAACACTACTGTAATTAGCAGCAACCGTCGTTACCGCATCCACCAGATTTCTGTTCGGTTTCAGGTTGTTCTGCTGGGTGTATGTGGCCGTGCGCTACTTCTTCTTCTGAAGCTTTTCTTATGTCAATGACTTCAACAGAGAATGTTAATTCTTTACCAGCTAGAGCATGATTAAAATCTGCAGTTACCATTTCCTCAGTTAGTTCAGTCACGGTAAATGGTGATGGTCCATGAGGCATTTGAGCGACTAATTGGAACCCAATTTCTAGTTTGGTTTGTTCTTCTAATTGAGCAAATTGGGATCTAGGTATTTGTAAAATAGCTGCATCGTCTCTCTCCCCATATGCCTTTTCTGGAGAAAGTGTAAATGTCTTCTTGTCTCCAACTTTAGCGCCAATCATTGCTGCTTCAAAGCCAGGTATCATTTGTCCATGACCGACAAGAAAAGTAAGGGGTTCTCTACCTTCACTTGAATCGAACATTTCACCAGACTCTGGTAATGTTCCTGTATAATGTACGCTTGCTATGGTGTTCTCTTCTATCTTCATTCATTTCATCTCCTTGTGGTAATACTTCTAATTTCACTCTTCAATTTATCAGATATTTCGTCGGTAAGGATAAGTTCTAAGTTCTTCTGTTCGATGAATTCAAGAGCTGCTTCTATGCTGATTCTTTCCCCTTTGGCAATAATTTGACCTAGAACATTGGATCTGTGCTCTTCAGGTACATCGGGGTTGTCAAGAATCTCTCTTGCAACATATTTGAACTCAAGTATCTTGTGTTTACTTAGTTTCTTTTCCATACGTTGTCTTCCGCCACCTTTCTTATCAATTCGGCGATTCTTACGCTTTTTCTTAGATATACCAGCAGAATTCCTATCCACTGATTGGATCGTTTTGAAAACGTTGATGTTGTCATCATCGATGTTAGATTTGCTAGGTTTACCATTAGTATCACTAGTCGCAGCAACCAACATAGACTCAGTTCCTGGAGTAAGTTCAGTTTTAGGACTAGTGATTTCTGTTTGCGGTTTAGTTTTCCTAGCCTTTGCGTTATCTTTTGATTGTTGTGATTTGCGCTTTAATTCGGCTAACCTTTCATCCCTAGATGGTTTTTGAGTTTTTGGAACTAAATCTTCTTCAGAGCTTTGTGTTATGATAGGAATTATCTCTTGTTCGGTTTTTTCATCTGCCTTTGGCGAGTGTACAGGTTCGGGCGGTAAAATAACCTCTTCCTTAACCGGCTCTTGTTCTACTGGCTCGACCAATATTTCAGTAACGACTGACTCTGTAGACGCTTTTGTTTCTTCTACCCCTAATTTTTGTTGGGCTTTTTTCCTTAATTCCTCTAAAGATTTGTTAGACGTATTGTCATTATCAGCTGGACTTGCTGTACCAGCGATATTTTGAGCATCCTGTCTTCTTTTCTCTTTTGCCCGTTCTGCTTGGCGCCGGTTCCTCTCAGCAACAGCATTAGGTGCAAATGGGTTAAACGGGACATCCTTTCTACGCCTGTTACGACCATTCATTGGATTTCCCTCATATTGGCCTCACAATAAGCCTCTTAAAACCATTGGCTACGACTATGCCCAAATAATTGGCGTCTGGTCAGTGCGAAGATATTGATCAATAGCACTTGCTTCAAACTCAGTAATTCTTCCAGCGCCTAGTTCTAGCCATCCTAACATAGCAATCATCGTACCATTATCGATGCAGTACATTTTAGGTGGGGCGTAGGAAAATGATTCTCTCTCAATGCACATTAAATTACACATTGTCCGCAATCTATTATTGCATGCAACTCCGCCACCAAGTAACAATTCCGACTTACCAGTATGAGCCAGTGCTCTTTCCGCTACTTCTACGCAAGCTGAAAATACATGTTCTTGTAGACTCCAGCATACCGCTTCTAATGGTTTACCATTTTCTACTAGGCGTAATGCAGCAGTAAGAACTCCTGAGAATGCTAAATCCATGCCACGCACAGCATATGGTAATTCTAAACCATCCATGTTGCAATCAGGATGTTCTGCTAACCAATTCGCTGCTAGTTTTTCTATCACCGGGCCGCCTGGGAATGGTATCCCTTGAGCACGAGCAAACTTGTCTAGCATGTTACCTATTCCGATATCGAGTGTTTCACCTAATACTCGGTACTTTCCTTCCAATCTAGCAATGACTTGGGTATTACCCCCGGAGACATAAAGCAAGACTGGATCGTCACATCCACATTGTTGACGTCCAATTTCAATGTGAGCAACACAATGATTTACTCCAATTAATGGAGTATTCAATTTGGCCGACAATCCCCTAGCAATAGCGGCACCAATGCGGAGACATGGGCCTAAACCAGGTCCTTGAGAATATGAGACAGCGGAAATATCTTCGGCTGATAATTGATTGTTATCTAAGAGATTTTTAAGCAGGTCAGCGGCACACTCTTTGTGGTGATCTGCAGCTTCTCTTGGGTGGATGCCCCCCTTTTCAGGCCTAATTGTGGCTGATGAGGACGGGAATGGAATCCCATTTTCATCCACTAAACCAAACGACAATGTGTGTGCGGTCGACTCTATTCCTAGTGTCCACATGCGTTCTCCTCATTACTTGCTACCAAGCCATTATTCTTGAACCCTCACCTACTGGAGTGTTTTATGAGCACCGTTCTAATCAATTGTGGACCAATAGTTCATGTCGATTCTAACGTTCCCATAACTGGCCAAGATATGTTAGATGATAAATGGATAATTGCAAAGGGAGAGGCAATTGTTATAGAAGATTCGCAAATAAAGGATATCGGTAATTCACTGGAGATTCTTGACGATTACCAATCTCACGATTCCAATGAAGTAAATATCATAGATGTTTATGGAAAGGCGATAATACCTGGAATAATCGATTCCCACACCCATATGGTTTGGGGTGGAGATCGCTCTCGTGAAGTAAGGTGGAAGCAACAGGGAAATACATATTCTGACATCGCAAATATGGGTGGAGGTATAGTCTCTACGGTTAACTCAACAAGATCACTAAGTGAAGCCGATTTATACGCTATCGCCAAACAAAGAATGATGCATGCATTAAAGAATGGAACTACCCATATTGAAACAAAATCTGGGTATGGTTTGGATACTAAGACAGAGATGAAATTGCTAAGGGTCGCTAAGCAGTTACGGGATGATAATATCACTCCATCCGTCGATTCTACCTGGTTGGGGGCGCATGCCATACCGGATAATCATACGCTAGATAGTTACACAGAAGAAATAATCACACAGCAGTTGCCACATGTGGCAGAAGCAAAATTAGCCCGTTCTGCCGATGTTTTTTGCGAACCTGGTTGGTTTGGTATCGATGAGTCAGAACAGATACTCAAAGCAGCAAAATCTCATGGTATGAATTTAAGAATGCATATCGACGAATTTTCTGATGGAGGTGGCGGGGAATTAGCAGCTAAACTCCGAGTAGATACCGCCGACCATGCACATTACACTAGTGAAGAAAATCGTGATAAAATGACTAAAGCAGAAGTTAGCACAGGATTCTTACCAGGCACACCTTATTCAATGGGCTCAGATTGGCCTGATTTCAATTCAATGATTGAAAATAACCACTTATGGACAATAGCTACAGACTTTAATCCAAATAATCAAATTTTAAGTATGCCATTTGTCGCTTCTTGTATAGTACAGAGATGCGGAGTTGATCCATTAGCAGCACTAGTAGCTTCAACAATTAATCCTTCATTTACTACCCCACATCCAACAGGCATGCGGCATGGAGTTATTGCTAAAGGAGCAGTAGCCAACTTGAATATTCTAAATTCAAAACATTGGGAGTCTTGGTGTTTGACTCCTGGACACTCGCCAATTTCCGCCAACATACTCAATGGCCAATACAATAACTATGAATACTAATCAATTACTTTCTGAAAGATATAAAAAGCAAATACCTTAACAAAACAAATTATGTGATTTTCATGCATTATATAGAAACTGTAGTATGTCAAGCAAAAGAAGGTAAAGAAGCTAGGTTTGAAAGAATGGTGAAATCTAGAATTGAATTGGCTAAGCGACAGGACGGATGTATCAATTCCTGGTATGGAAAATCTAGTAGTGACGAATTCTTATTTCTCATACAGACTGTTTATGAAAACTTAGAGTCATTTCATATGGTGAAGAAAACTGTAGATAACACACTTGATCCTAAAGATGGTGGTCTAGAGTCGTGTTTAGCAGGCCCTCCTTTACTTGGTTTGTTTGAAGTAACCCCCGATTCACTAAATATGCCAAAATAGCCATGTTCGTAACGTCGTATAATCAATGTTATACGACATTTGCCAAATATGTTAATTCTAAAGGACCTATGAAATCACCACCAATCGGGCGCAGTAACCTGTTTAGTTAGCCTGACTAGAATTAAGAAGTTCCAAAATATGCTTTTCTAACCATTTACCCCCCCACTTGTGGCGGAAAAAAGGTAATTAAGGCAAATTCACAACCGATTGAGATTCTTAATGGAATAATTGATAGTTATTCACTAACAGGGAATGTTGAGTCGAATGTCTGAAGTATCTGGTTTTTGTTTGAAATGTAAAAATTATGGCCCAATAAGCAATGGGGAATTAATCAAGATGTCCAATGGCCGCACTAGGATGGCTGGTACATGCTCAAAAGAAGGGTGTACGGGGAAGATTTCTAAAATTGTCAGCTGAAATTAAACCGATGCGATTTAATACACCGGTTTGTTCGGTTTGCTTGCGGGCTCGTGGTCTAGGGGTTATGACGTCGCCTTGACATGGCGAAGATCGAGAGT
>QXXX01000070.1:7308-9048 GCA_009887195.1 Candidatus Poseidoniales archaeon
TATTAAACCATATGTGGGCAATTATATTATATGCTTTCTCAAACACATTTAATTACTAATCATAACTCTTCTGGTTTTGGGATGTTATTATCTGTGGATTTTACTGATGCCAAATCTCCATCATCGACAAATGAAAAGTCTGTTGAACCTCCGTCCCAAGATTTTACGTCTTCTGTTTGTTCAAATGATTCTTCAATGATTTTCTGATTTGGCCCTATTGAATATGCCATAGGGTTCACTATCTGTTCTATTACTTCACGCTGTTCTGCAGGAAGTACTTCTCTATCAACCAAGTGCGCAGTAGAATGGAATGCGCCACATCCAACGCATCTAAAAGATCCAATATTATCTATACATCCACATGACGGACAAATGGCTTTACCGGCGAATAATCTCAAACTATCTTTTGACATTTTAATCATCTAGGAACATATCATCTTGGTAGCCAGTAACCAAGTCACCTGTGCCATCTTCTTCTATAGTTACTAAACCCTCTTCATCATCAAACTCGATGATTGTACCGAACACTTCTTCATCCTCTAATACCAATCCAATGTAAGATCCAATATCGATATCATCTTCTTCTTCCTCTTCTTCTTCAGATTTCTCATCATCGAGGATGTCGGTTTCTTCGACTGAATCAATTGCCTCATCATCTTTACCGTCTTCTACCTCTTCTTCCTTCGACTCATTTTCATCAGCTATTGCCGTTTTAACTTCGCTTCTGTCACTTGAGTTCTCTTTCATAGCACGAGCGCGAGCCCTCCATCCTGGAACTACGGAAAGTTGCAAAAACAAACTACCCATCAAACCCATAGTCCCTAGGATTATGAATAAAATACCATCCCAGTAAAATCCTGCCGGCATAGATATTTCCCCTCCGGCTGCCGCAAGTGGCGCTAATGAATTCTTACAACCCTCAATTTGTATACTCTCGTCACATGGGTAGGCATCACCATCGAAGTAGGTAGTTCCATCAGCGGTAGTTGTGGCACCAAATTCAGAATCCATTTCTACTATACCGCCTGTGCCATCGACAAATGGTGCCAATGTCGCATTAACTACCCACAAAATGATGAAGAAAACAAACGCTGAATGAACTAATGGCCACACAACATCTTTCCACTTTTTAGACATCATGCGTCTCTGCCACTTTGTTGGAAATTCCTTCTTGTCGGATAATGAGGCTGCTTGATCGACTTCTTCGTCATCATGTTCTTCGATGGTCCCAACAAATTCTATCATGTCAACAAAACCATCGTCATCTTCGTCAAACATGTCCATCAATTCATCAACTAATTCTGGTGTTATGTCGTCATCTAATTCCTTGTGTAATGTCAAACTAAGTTCTTCTTTGCTAACTCTATTATCCCCATCAATATCTAAGCTATTGAATAGAGCAGAAGGAGTATAGCCTGCTTCATCCATGTAATTGGTTAGCAATTGGAATCCTGAAGCCGATTCTTCTACTAAATCGGAATCCATGTCAATATCCATCGATTCTATCATATCAATTAGTTCAAAAGCATCTATTCTGCCATTTGAATCTTCATCAATCAGGGATATTATCTCAAAGACCTCAGAAGGTGAAAGAGAGTCGCCACAGATTTCAACAATGCCTTTTTGTAGCTCAGGGCCGGTAATCATTCCGTCTTCATCACCGTCAATAGATTCAAACATAGACCTTATTGTCATATCTAAACCTGCAGCAGTTGATACTAGTTTGTTGAGGTTTTCCAA
>QXXX01000070.1:9058-20960 GCA_009887195.1 Candidatus Poseidoniales archaeon
AGAATCGGCGATTAATTCTTCAATAATTTCTTCAGATTCTGAACTTTCTTGTTCTACCATTTCCTCTTCGTCTTCATCTGCATCGGTAATTGATTCATTGGTAGAATCATCTTCTTCGGTCAATTTTTCTGTACCTGTTTCTTGCTCGACAACTTCTTCACTTTCTGAATTCGACTGAGATATTTGTTCAACATAATCGATTGCTGCCTTTTTGAGTTCTGATTCTGTGAGATAATCGTTAGAATTGGCATCATAGGATTGTGCAAATTCCAAAAATTCCGATTTATTTTCGATGGCATGTTTCTCAACAATTCTATCTAATACATTTTCAGAATAATCTTTGGCTGTTTTACTGGATTCCAACACTTCTTCGGATACAGGTTCACTGGAGTGGATTTCCTCTCCTGTGATTGAAAAGACTAATTCTTCTAGACTAATTACTCCATCAGAGTCAGTGTCTACTTCCTTAATCAAACGATCTACTTGAGAAGGTGGCAAGTCGGCCAAATTCATTTTCAACAAGCCATTGCGTAATTCTTCAGAGTCAATTGATCCGTCCGAGTCTGAGTCGAATTTTTCAAACAGTTTTTGGGCTTCTATACCCGTATTATTAAACCAGTCGCGGAGAACATCTAATACATCATCTGCGACAAAATATACTCCACAATCCGGGCACATCTTAGAATCTATTGGAACCAATGAATTACAAGCACCGCATTCTCCAAGAGATGCTTCTGAAACTCCTGATATCTTGATACCGCATTCACTACATTCTTTTGAATCAAGAGGGATTATTGCCCTGCATGAACCACATTCAGCCATTGGAGTTTCTTTTTCTTCACCGTCGGACATTGTCACACCCATTTGCCGGATTACCACCCATGATATAATGATTAACGGGTAATTTATGCTCAAATGTATATATGACTAGTCTTATTCGTTATTGGGTCTCATGGTACAGGTCAGCGGCAATCGCGCATATCTTTATGAAACTCAGTCATATTCTGAACTGTTTTCAGATCTCGAGTTTATGATTGAGAAAAACCCTGAAAGTAAATTTACCTTAATAACAAGAATACCATTAAGGCGTTTATTAGAGCAACTTGAACTTAATAGTTTGGATGCGTATTGGATGACTGAAAGTGACGGTAACAATTCGATAAAGCCATCAATATCGGCGATACTGGGAATTATGGAACAAAATATGGATACATCTAATGAACAAGTAATAGTAATAGAGGGGTTAGAATTAGTTGGCGATAAGATTGGTTCACATCAACTTTTATCGGAAATAACTATGCTGGTAGATAAATTATCTAGGTTTAATTATTCATGTGTGCTATGTTTAGATTTATTAGCAATGCCAGATAAAATAGCGACTAAGATAAAATATATCTTAGATTACCTTGAGTTTTCGGATGAAACTACTAGCCCAACAATATATGAGGAAAATGAGGGTATTCAGACAAGTATTTCACCTGGTGAAAATATGGAATATGAACTGGGTGAAGATGGCAATCCGCGATTAGTATATTTGTCTAAATTGCCGCGGGTTGGATTTTCTAATAACATACTAGTCAAGCGAATATTGCAATGGAGGAGGATGGGGTTAGATGTATCTGAAATAGAACCAGCGTTGAATTATCAAGAAGATAAAGCATATGAATTATACAAGTCCGTCGAAGAAAAGGTCAGAAGGGCCGTTGATTTAGACCGCTTTATTAATTCTAATTCTAGTTCCATCAATGCATCCGATTTAGCAACTGACATATTTAGGCTAAGGCAATTAACTAGCCTAGATGAGCTAGAAAAGAAGTACTATCAGTCAACGTATTAGGCGCTCGTTTTCCGCTTCAATCCTAGATAGCCAGGACCCATCTCTCAATATTTTAGCAATAGAAAGTAATTCATCACTGGTTGAACGATCCTTTGTCAGCTTTGGAGATATAGTACGGACTAATTTATACAGTGATTTGACAAATGGTGCCGGGCTTAAGGTATTATATTCAAGAGCCTGACATGCAATTATTAATTCGCATGCTAAAACCTCTGAAAGTCTAATAGATGACTGATAAAGATTCCAACATGCTGTTGCACCCATGCTCACATGGTCCTCTTGTCCAGCAGACGTACTAGTGGAGAATGAGGTGCGCGGAGCGGCGTGACCATGCATCTCGGAAAGGGATGAACCGGCACTGTATTGCACAATCATCATACCTGATTCCAACCCACCATTGGTAGCCAAGAATGGTGGCAAACCGCTCTTTTTAGAATCAAGTAATTGGTCCATGCGACGCTCAGATATAGAACCTAACTCAAATAATGCCAGTGACATTCTATCTGCACAAAGTGCTAAGATTTCCCCATGGAAATTACCTTGTGAGATGATAGTTGCTTGATGTTGAGTAGTTTCAGGAAATACTAATGGGTTATCAGTGGTGCTATTAAGTTCAACTTGGATAGTTTCTCGCATGCTGATTAATGCTTCATATACCGCTCCATGTACCTGTGGAGCGCATCTAAAAGAGTAAGGGTCTTGGACTTTCGAGCAATTTTTATGGCCAGATAAAATTTCTGAATCCTGCATTATTTGTCTTACTCTAGATGAAACCAATATTTGTCCGGGATGCGGTCTTGCTGCATGCACACGTGCATCAACCGGACTAATACTACCTTGAAATGCTTCAAGCGAAGTACAATAAATTACGTCTGAAATAGTTAACAAATTATTAAGAATTTGAAGAGATAGTATCGAGTAACTTAGCATTTGACTAGTTCCATTAATTAACGATAAACCATCTTTAGCAGATAACTCCACTGGAATTAAGCCTTTTTCTAATAACATATCTTTAGTTGGTATTCTATCCCCACTATCGTTAATGACTGAACCTTCGCCAATTAATGTGATAGCCATGTGTGAGAGAGGTGCTAAATCGCCACTTGCTCCCAAACTACCTATGCGGGGGATATATGGCGTTACATCATGGTTGACATAATCGATTAATTGTTGAACTACATTAGGATGGACGCCGGAAAAACCCTTGGCAAATGAATTGATTCTGGCAACCATCATAGTTTTCACGGCCGACCTAGACATTGGTTCACCCAAACCAGTCGCATGAGACCTTATCAGATTTATTTGTAAATCTTGTAGTTTTTCACTAGAAATATTAGTATCTACTAATGAACCAAAGCCAGTATTTATGCCATAAACTACTTGGCTAGACTGTAATATGTCTTCTACCACTTTTCGAGATTTGACAATCCTGTCCCAAGAATCATCTGATAAATTAATTTCTAGATTATCTGTTGCGACTGCATATACTTCAGCAGGCGACAATGTATTGCCATCTAATTGTATAACAGACGCCATTAAATCACCCTAGGATGTCGTCTAAGATAGCATCATCGCTTATTTCAGGGATCGTTACTTTGAGTAAATTATTTTCTTCCATGGCCACTTTAATTGCTTCGATGGCGCCAGGATTACGTGCCCATGCCCTTCTTGCCACCCCATTATTTACATCCCAGTGTAACATAGATTCAATTTTCTTTTTAGCTGATTGTGAACCATCAATTAATAATCCAAATCCACCATTTATCACTTCACCCCATCCAACTCCGCCGCCATTGTGTAAACTTATCCAAGTCGCACCCCTAAATGAATCACCGACGAAATTCTGCACCGCCATATCTGCAGTAAACATAGAACCATCTCGAATATTAGCAGTCTCTCTGTATGGGCTATCCGTACCCGACACATCGTGGTGGTCTCTACCCAACACGATAGGCGCCGATATATCTCCATCCGCAATTGCTTGATTCATGGCTAGGGCAATTTTACGCCGTCCCACATCATTGGCATACAGTATTCTTGCTTGGCTACCGACTACTAGGTTATTTTCCCCAGCTTGTTCAATCCATCTAATATTATCATTTAATTGTTGGATAATAGAAGGCGATGCACCCAGTGTTAGACCTTGTAATACTTCTTTTGCTATTTGATCGGTTTTTGCTAAATCCATAGGATCGCCAGAAGTGCAGACCCATCTATAAGGTCCAAAACCATAATCAAAACAAATGGGACCCATTATATCTTCAACATAACTAGGATATCGGAAACTACCATCATCATTTAGCACATCTGCACCTGCTCTGGATGATTCAAGCAGAAATGCGTTACCATAATCCCAAAAGAACATACCATTATCTGATAATTTATTAATGGCATCTGCATGCCTGCATAAGGTTTTACGTATTTCAAGAGCGAATTTTTCGGGGTCATTTGACATCATTTGAACGGACTCATTATAGGTGTAGTCAGCAGGAAAATAACCGCCTTGATACGGATTGTGTAGCGAGGTTTGGTCGCTTCCCAAATCTATTTTGACGCCCCTTGCAACGATTCGTTCCCATAATTCAACAATGTTTCCAATATGTCCAATCGATATCGCCCTGCCTTCTTTTGCTGCAGATACCAACAAATCAATTGAATTATCTATATTGTAAGACAAATCGGTCAGCCAACCTTGTGCATGGCGTTTTACTGCAGCATGTTCATTCATTTCAGCAACAATACATGCTGCACCCGATATGACTGCAGCTTTTGCTTGCGCCCCAGACATCCCACCTAGTCCTGAAGTTACGAAAGTAATACCAGATAAATCTCTGTCAGGGGGTAATTCCAAATGCATTCTGGCAGCATTTAGCAGGGTAATAGTAGTTCCATGGACGATTCCTTGGGGGCCGATATACATATACGACCCAGCAGTCATTTGACCATATTGGGTCACACCAATTGAATTCATGAACTCATAATCATCTCTTGAACTGTAATTTGGCACCACCATTCCATTGGTGACAACAACTCGCGGAGAGTTTGGATCGGATGGAAACAATCCCATTGGATGACCTGAGTACATAACCAAAGTTTGATGATCGGTCATTTGACAAAGGTATTGCATAGTTAAGCGGTACTGTGCCCAGTTTTGAAACACTGAGCCATTACCACCATAGGTGATTAATTCATGTGGGAATTGTGCAACCCTTTTGTCTAAATTATTCATAATCATAAGCATAATTGAAGCAGCTTGTTGGGATTTTGCTGGATAGGCTGATATTGGATGAGCCTTAATTTCATACTCAGTTGGCCTATACCTTTGCATAGTAATTCTACCAAACGAATTCAATTCTTGTAAGAATTCTTTACCCAGCGTAGCATGAAGTTCCCGATTAAAGTATCTTAATGCGTTTTTAATTGCAAGCCTTTTTCCATTTTCATCCAATACCTGCCGACGGTTTGGAGCGTGGTCCACAGAGCCATCGTGGCCAGGGTGATTAGGCAAATTATCAGGAATTCCCGATAACAGGGATGCTCTTAGCGTAGAATAGTCCTCTCCCATGATAATGCGAATCCTTGGAGTTCTTTGAGCCTATTGATTAACCGTTGCGTCTATATCTGGCCGCCAAAAGGTAAATATTATCCCACAAATAATCATTAACAATGAAAACGAAATGAAACCATTCTTTAGCGTTAAACCTTGATATTCAACAAGATAACCAGCTATTGTAGTTGATAATGCTGCACTAGTTCCAAGGATCAACATGTCCATTGAAAATACTCGCCCGCGGACCTCATCTTCGACCCACATTTGAGTCAGTACTGTAGACAATACCCAATTACCCCCACTTGCAGAGTGAGCGCAAATAATTAGCAAGACCGTTAATGGTAGATATATATCTAAACTAATGCCAACTAGTAGGTAGAAGAAACCTGAAATTGTTACTAATATGCCAATTAATGTAGGCCATTTTGTTTTATCTTTGAATATTGCCCGCGCTAACAATGGGCCAATACCGGTCCCAACACCGCGAGCAAAGAAAAACAATCCAAATCCAAACGCTGCACCGTAACCTGTTAATTCAGAGCCTGCCAAGACAAGAAATACACCGGCCAATCCTGCACCTGCTAAATTCCAAGATGATTTGGCGAACACAATTCTGAGCAATTTTTTATCTGAGTAAATCCTTGACCAGCCGATTTTGATATTGCCAAATGCTGTGCTGAATAAGGGTCCCTTCATTTTAGGATCAATATTTTGACTGAATTTAAGTGGTATTAGCAATAATGAAGACAACAAAAATGTGTATGAATCTATAATGAATGCCATATCTGTGCCCCAGATACTTACCACTATGCCACCAAGCATAGCACCTATACACAGAGCAGTTGACCAAGACGCACTGTCGATAGCGTTAGCAGTTATTAGATCCTCTTCATCAACAATGTTAGGTAATGCAGCGCGTTCTGCGGTTACATAAACTCCGTGCAATAACATCATCAAGCCTGATAATGTTACTAGCCACCACATATCTTCCGGTCCGTCTACTAACAGGAATGATAATGCTAGACCTACTTGTAATAGGTTAGCCCAAAGCATCAAACTCTTACGGCTAAACCGATCTGCTAAGAGTCCATTAATGGGTTGAGATATGGCGAAAAGAGCCATTCGTACCGAAAATAAAATACCTAACAGGAATTCTGAGCCAGAATATTCTAAAATCAAGAAAAATAGCGCAATCGTATTGAACCATTCACCGAGTAATGAGATTACTGAAGCAGCCCATAACCTTCTAAATTTCGCATTACTAAAGAAAAACTCGACATAACCTTTAGTCAATATCACTCCTCCTCAGCAGTTGAATCATTCCCACTTATTGTGCAAATAATCCATTTAGAGGTAGGAGTATTTGAGACGTCAGCAGTTGATTCTAGTGGTACTAATTCGTTTGCCTCTGGGAAATATGCTGCGAGATTCCTTTTTGGTATATTGTATGGAATTACCAACCATTTTTGAGAAAAACGTGTAGTTCCCTTGAAATGGCTTGTAATATTAACTGAGTCCCTAGTTTTTAAATTTCTTTCTAACATGTCATGAGGGTTCATCATCAAGACTCTTCGGTTACCTTTTATTCCACGATACCTATCGTCAAGACCATAAATAGTGGTGTTATATTGGTCATGCGACCTTATTGTCATCATCACAAACTCGTCTTCATTCAGCGAAACATCAGGCAGTGGATTGACTGAAAAATGAGCTAACCCGTCATTGGTCTCAAATTCGCAACTATCTTTTGGAGGATTGGGTAGATAAAATCCATTAGGTTGCCTAACTCTAGTATTATAATCCTCAAAGCCACTAATTGAGTGGCTGATTAAATCTCTTACTTTGTCATAATTTTCAACGCAACCCAACCAGTCAATATTGGACTCGGGCAATGTTAAATCAGCCAAGTTGCCAATTATCCATGGTTCACTCCTCAACATATTAGAGGCTGGTTTTAGTTTGCCTTGAGATTTATGAACTATTCCCATTGAATTCTCCACCGTTACGAATTGTTCGACTTCAGCTTGAATATCTGACTCTGTACGACCTAAACAAGGCAGGATTAACGATTCGCTTCCATTAACTAAATGAGATCTATTTAGTTTAGTGGAAACATGTACGACCATATCTAACTTTGAAACAGCAGTTGCAGTTCTAGTAGTATCAGGTGTGGCAGAAATAAAATTACCACCTAAACAGAACAAAAAGTCTACATCGTTACTTTCCATTGCTGAAATCGAATGAACAACATCATAGCCATGTTTTCTTGGCATAGAATTTTTGAGTCCCAACTCCATTTTCTCAATGAATGAATCACTAGGAGCTTCCCAAATACCAACAGTTCTGTTTCCTTGAACATTTGAATGCCCTCTTACTGGGCACAAACCGGCGCCGACACGGCCGATATGCCCACCTAACAAATGCAAATTTACTACTTCTTGAATTACGTGAACTCCGTTCCTGTGCTGCGTGAGACCCATGGCCCAACAAGAGATAATAGATTTAGAATTGATAATTATATTAGATAACTTATCGATTTGATTTCTAGTAATACCTGAGTCTGTTTCAATTCTTGTCCAATCTATATTTTCTAATGACTTTGCTAGCTCTTCATATGACTTAGTTTTCTTAGAGATGAATCCATCATCAATTGACCCAGCATCAATAGTTAGTTTGTTTATCGCTTGCAATAATGCTGCATCACCGCCAATTTTAACCTGTAAATGCATATCCGCGAGGCCAGTTGAAGATAAATTAAGCTTCATGTAGTCTTGTGGATGCTTGAATCTAACTAAACCAGTTTCTGGAAGGGGGTTGATATGTATTATCTTAGCGCCTTTCAATTTAGCATCTCTAAGCGCAGTCAACATTCGTGGATGATTTGTACCTGGGTTTTGTCCAATAACCAAAATTGTGTCTGCATGATTAAAATCATCCAATGTTACTGTTCCTTTCCCGATACCTATGGTCTGGACCAATGCTTTACCGCTAGATTCGTGACACATGTTAGAGCAATCTGGCATATTATTAGTTCCGAGTAACCTTACAAATGCCTGATATAGAAAAGCGGCCTCATTACTTGTCCTGCCCGATGTGTAAAAAACAGCTCGGTTAGGGCTGGATAAAGAATTAATTTTACGGGAAATTAGTTTTAATGATTTTTCCCAACTTATGGCACTATAATTTGACTCGCCAGGACCTAAATACATTGGTTGGTTGATTCTTCCTTGATTATTAAGCCAGTAATCACTCTTCCCTGATAATTCTTTAACAGAGTATTTGGCAAAAAACTTAGCATTCACATTTGCCTTCATTGCTTCATCTGCCACTGCCTTAGCGCCGTTCTCACAAAACTCGAATGAGGATCTGTGTTCCGGGTCTGGCCAAGCACAACCTGGGCAATCGAAACCATCTTTTTGATTAACCATCCTCAATGTTTTGATAGTATTTGTTAGACCCATTTTCTTAAGCGAATGTTTTGCACTTGAGATAACTGCTGGTATACCCGCTGCAGTAGTTTTAGGCTTCCCAATTTTAAGTGGGATGTTTTCTAGAGGCGTTTTACCTTTCATTAAATCCCCCCTATTATCCAGCCTCTTTGAAATCAATCATTTGAAATCTCTGTATAGATAGATACACTAACCAATGATTACAGAACTATTTTTTTTGACGAAAGAGTGTATTGTGATACCCAAACTACGAGCACAAGATGCAGCTAGTGAAGAGCAGGCGCCAATTGAAGCAATAGTGGGGATATTACAACGTGCAGCTTTAGCGACAATATCCCATCCGCATCTACCACTTAATAAAAGAATAGAATCATTAAATTCAATCTGGTTAAACCCATTACCAATTACCTTGTCAACAGCATTGTGACGGCCAATATCTTCACTTTGGAATTGTAACTTACCATCATTTGTCAATAGACCTGCGCAATGCATGCCCCCAGTCTTAATGAAGCCTGTTTGATTTTCAGACATCTGCTTCAGCCCACGATATAATATATCAGAATCAAAATAACTCGATTTTTTCACACTTGGCAATCCATTTATCATTAATTCCATCCCGTCTAACTTACATGCACCACATGATGTTGTAGTAATCCCTAGTGATTTACTTGGAGAAATTTCTAGATTAGATATCTTTACATCGACTAATATAGTGCCATGAATATCGGTTTTAATTATAATATTAGACTTATCAATTATAGTTGCTAGAGTGATATATCCTTCCGCTAATAGATGGCCAATAATTAAATCATCACAATTATCTGGTGAAGCCAATAAGTTAGCTAAAGGTTCTTGATTAACAGTCAATTTTACAAGAGATTCAATCGCAATATCATCAGTTTGAATTAATCTGACACCCTCATTGAGCCTAGATATTGGAATCTTGCGATAATTCACTATTATTCACCACTTTTCAGGTGATCAAGATCAAAGAATTCAAACTGAAGTTCAACTAATTCTTGACTAGTTTTGGCTGAGGAATATTCTTCTAACGGCTCATAATTTAATTCGATAAATCTCTGCCCCCAACGAAATCCACCAAGGAGTTCTTCAGCTTGCATTTTATTCCCACACAAATAAGCCGCCGCTGCTAGTGCTTCAATGGTTGACAATTTACCAGGTTTACCCCAATTGACTGGATTTGCCGCCAAGAATAATGGTAACATTCTTGCCTTTAGTCTGGTTCTTCTCATAACCAATTCGACGCTAGATTCAATTTGCTTCCAACTGCAATCCAAACCAACAATAGAGCCGTTATTTTCCGTGATTAAATCATGGTCTTCAGGACCAAAAACCTTGCCACACAAGGGCTCTAGAATTATCCCCTTTTTCGGAAGGGTGTTGATTCGTTTATGTAGCGTGATGTCGCCTCGCTTAAAAGATAATACTGCTGTGTTTTTTTTGGGGTCGTCCTGAGCAAGCCATAACGAATGTATGTTCAATTCTCTCATTCAAGCACCATTTTGTTTAAAATAATCGCCTAAAGTCATATTTCTATTTCCTTGATGCACAACTCTTGAGGTTTCTGAAGGCGTAGATTCAATAAGCAATACTACTCCCAAAACTTTTTCTAATTTTTTAATCAGTGAATCAGTAGGTCGTTTGCCTGATTCGGCAGACTTTATGACATTAACAGTTTCAGCAATTCGCTTACCTAATTCTGCATGATTCCAACCTTTGGCTTTTCTAGCAGTAGTGATTCGGTTGCCAAAATCTTCCGCTAATTCTTTTTCCCGCTTAGCCATTATGTCATTTTTTCGTCGGGGTTTAGAACCGGTAAATGGCGTTCTTGTGCGCGACATTTTTATTCCAGGGGCTTCTTCTTTGGGCGCCAATCCGAGTTTTTCAACGCAACGTGTGCACGCGTAGACTTGTGCTTTTCCCATCATTATTGGCTTTGTACCAACTTTCATGGCACCACAAACTTCGCATTCTCCCATTACCCCACCGTGCTCTCCTATGCTACCATCAAAATGAATCTTGTCATGGTTTTAGGTAGAGTTCATAGATGATTGGCGCTAGGACTGATTGAGCGACATGGTAGGGGACGTGGGCACACCAACTAAAGACATCATATCTTCGAATGATGAAGACCTAAAAAACCTGGAAGATGATTTCAAGAATCTTCAAGACCAAACTCAGGATTTAATCAATGAAAGGGCTCACATGGAATCAGAAATCCGTTCTTTGAAAAAGCGAGCAAACAGGTTAGATGAAGAAGTTAGATCATTAAAATCTCCCCCGTTAATCGTTGGACATCTAGAAGATATATTAGACCAAGAAAGAGGCATAGTGCGCTCATCCAACGGGACAGTCTTCCAAGTGGCGCTAAATCAAAGATTAACCCCTAACGTATTGAAACCTGGTGTACGTGTAGCCCTAAATCAAGACACTTTGGCGGTTATTGAAGTATTACATGATGCTTGGGACCCTATGGTCAGTGGGGCAGAAATGGTTGAAAGACCAGATACAGATTATGATTCTGTAGCTGGACTTGAAGAACAAAAACAATACGTTAGAGAAGCGATTGAGTTACCACTTAACTCTCCAGAATTATTCGAACAAGTTGGTGTTGAGCCACCAAAGGGCATCTTATTGGTAGGCCCTCCAGGTTGCGGGAAAACATTACTTGCAAAGGCTGTGGCAAATCACACAGAAGCAACATTTATCCGAATGGTTGGCAGTGAACTGGCACAAAAATATATTGGAGAAGGAGGAAGAATGGTAAGAGAGTTATTTTCTTTAGCAAAAGAAAAGTCTCCGTCAATAATATTCCTAGATGAAATTGATGCCATCGGTGCAAAACGTTTGGATGGATCCACTAGTGGAGATAGAGAAGTCCAAAGAACTCTAATGCAATTACTTGCTGAATTAGATGGTTTTGATGCACTCGAGAATGTCAAGATTATTGCTGCCACTAATCGCCCAGATATACTCGATGAAGCGTTATTGCGACCGGGTCGTTTTGACAGAGTTATTGAAATCCCAATACCTGACGATGTCGGT
>QXXX01000070.1:20970-21497 GCA_009887195.1 Candidatus Poseidoniales archaeon
AAACTAAATATCGATAAAATGTCAACCAAAAAAATACAACTGAAACCGATTGTCGACAAAACTAATGGTTTTTCAGGTGCAGAAATCAAAGCAACCTGTGTTGAAGCAGGTATGATTGCCATTAGACAAGGTCGTGGATACATAACACAAACTGACTTCATGGATTCAATAAAAAGGATTAATTTAAAGAAAATTAAAGGTGGCCTCAAAGATTCACCTGATTCCATTTACAGTTAAGGCTAACTTCAAAGTCCGCCTTTTATTACCACAGTGCATGGAAAAGGCATTGATAGAGTGTGTCCCCAATATTTCTGAAGGTAGGAATATTGAGTTAATTAATGAAATTGTCAGCAATATACCTCAAAATGAGCATTGTTCGGTACTAAGTGTGGAGCCTGATGCAGACTATAATAGAACTGTGGTAACCATAGCAGGACGTCCAGATGAGGTTTATTTTGCCGCATACAAACTTATTGAATCGGCTGTAGAATTAATCGATATGAGCAGCCATTATGGTGAACACCCTC
>QXXX01000071.1:0-16465 GCA_009887195.1 Candidatus Poseidoniales archaeon
CAAGATACATCAGAGGCTAGTTTGAGTTTGAAGATTTCAGATATAATTAGTTTGAAAAGATACTCACCTCAAGTGCCTGATGCTATTGGACCTGAGGGCAACTCCATTATCGAAATGGTCCGCAGTCAATCTTCACCATTCTATGTTTTACTTGAGGACGAGTCACAATATGATGATGAATTCCTTGGTATGAATGGGCGCGTGATAATCGACCCTCTACCATCAAACATCAGTCTAGCCTTCCCAAGTACTGTTGATTCGTCTGGCCTTGAACTACCAAGTTTCGATGAAGGTGAAGGAATTGAATCGTTATCTTTCTTCCTCGGAGATTTGGTTGACTTTGGTTCATCAGTCAACGATTTAATCTATGATTTCACCAAAGACCTAGTTGGTACTGAGGGAGACGAAGAGGACTTTTCTCTTGGTGTTGATTTGCTGACTGGTGAGGCGTTTAATCTAACGGTAGACGTTAGAAAAGGCAGTAATGGCTTGGATGAACCAATCTGGTCCCATGGCATTGGTATGAATGCAAAAGAAGCCTCAGTACTCAAGTTCAATCTGTCTCGCTTACCCTCATTGACTCAATCGGATTTACAATCCGCTAACGATATTCTTGATGATTATAAAATAGATAAAACCGAGGAAGGATTAGCTCTTGATATTTTGACACGTTCAGACATTACTCAAGCAGATATGCTGATTTCTGTTTTAGAGGACGGAACAATATATGATTTCGAACGAAATTTACTCAATGAAACTCAGTTAGAGGAACAAGGAATTACCTTCGAATTCCGTCGTAGTTGGCATAATCGTCTCTGGTTGCCCCAATTACCCGCCGGAGAAATATCTCTAGAGTATGATTTTAGGATGATAGGTGACATACCTCAATACGAATTCGAACTATTCCTTGGGCAATGGAAACCACTAAGGGAACAAATCAGTATAGTGATTAATGGCTTACAGGGGACAGATATGGACCTAGTAATCGACGGTTTAGACACCACTAAACCCAATGATGTTAGTGCAAATGCAGTATTCTTTACCCAAGATGATTTGATAGTTCCAAGATTCAATGTAATAATGACTTATGATTTTGGTTCTAATCTAGATTCTGTTCATGCTACTTTCATAGATAGAATAGAAGACACTAGGGTTGAAGCATTGATCATTGATGTGGCTCAGTCAATGGAGTTTTCAGCTACTATTGGGGATATTTTCAACATCTCTATGAATGTTCCAGAACAATTTAGAACACAGGGTAAATTCTCAGCAGAAAAATTGATGATTCAACAGATGCGGTATATCGATGGATTTTGGTGGCCTGCAACTACTTTCATGCGAAACCTACCAAGCGTGATGTCATTATCAGCCATACCTGCTAATGATTTTGACATTAGAAAAGATACTTCATTCCAAGGAATGATGACACTTGATTACTCGTCTAATGGTGATGATTTAGATCTATACTTGGAGGCTAGTGGTAGAGCAGTTGACTTCCGAGGCGATGTACTAATGATTGCTCAAGGGTTGCCATCAACGTTCAAACTTGAACCTACTGATGATTGGGGAATGAGAGTTGCTTCATCAGGGGAAGGAGTTGAAAGTCTGTACATGAAACAAACCAACATTCCAGTACAACCAGGAGTTATGGTTAACCGATTAGAATTAGTCGGAGAAGATCTTAAATCAGCGACAATAAAAGTCAAAAGAGGTCCATATGAATATCCAGTAATAATCCTTGAAGACATTACTTCTGGTCGAATTGTGGCAAGTTCTCAAGTTACCTCACAACCAGGCTACTATGTTGACTTCTTTGGCGACACCAAATTTGATGGTCGTGCAGTAATGTTAGATACTCAATTTACGGGTATAATTCCAGTATCTTCTTCTTTAGGGGTTAACGGCATGGTTTCAGACTTATCCTTAATTGGCACTTTGACTGGTGGTAATGTTGAGACTAGACACATCTTGTTAGTTGAGCCAGTTACTTCGCTAATCGCTAGCACAATTGCAATGTTGGGTTGATAAAATGGTTAGTGATGAGATGAGATTCAATGATGAGGATGAACTCCTCATTCACGAGGATTCAATTCATGAGACCACTCAAATGACTGAGGAAGAATTAGCAATCCTTCAAGCCTCAAAAGATGCGGCACAATTTGTTAAAGATATTCAAAAAGAAATCACGCCAAACAGAGTCGCAATGGCAGGCTTAGTGGTAATGTTACTTCTTGGCGCCATCTTCAGCACATGGTACTGGGTAATACCACGAGACTCAGTAATGGTTGAGACTTTGTACATGCAACGTAGTGGCCACTTAGTGATGTCTGAAATCCACAATACTGGGAGCCGAGAAATTACTGATGTTGAATTTGAGGTTAAATTTCAATCTTTAGAAGGAGAAGTATTAGACTCGATGGGCATAGACGTAGATTCTATTTCTGCCCACTCTTCGGTCGCTGGTGATGATATTGAAATGTTGATTGCGGGCTATACAGTGTGGGATAATTATGTGATAGCTATCGATTTGAAATATACCGACCACAATGGTAATCAGCAGTTTGAAATCTGGACTCATGAAGTTGGTGATTGGGCATGGGAAGAGTTCAAAGATAGAACTTGATTACCGCCTCACACAATACCCCAAGCAATAAAGCGCAGCAGAACTGGGCATATATTATGCAAAGCAAGCGTTCTGCATGGGGAGTCATTTTCCTTGTAGCGTTGTTTATTTTGCAAGGGACTTCACAATTAGCGTCCAACAATGAGCCTAGTCAGACGGAAATAACTGAAAATAACGGTATCGAATGGGTTAGTTTTGAACTAAAAGACGGTGTTTACCACGATGCAGTTGGCACTTACGATAACTCGACTATCAAAGAATCAAGAGAAGTGGTAGCCAATACGATTTTGGGAACCTTCAGTGAATCTGGTTTAGAATTATCACGTCCCATCAGTGCAGAATTTCTCCAGCCAAGGGACGATTTATTACTGGCGTTAATTGATTCAGAGATTAATCTGATAGATGCAAGAGCACTAATTAATGACCTTGAAGGATTAGTAATTAGAGAGTACATATCGCCTTCAGGATTGGTTGTTCAAGGAACTCCAACTGCCCTTGAACAGTTATCGTTGCTAGAAAACATCGCTGCTATTCAAAATGTTCCAGTCGCGCTAATAATAGAACCAAACCTGCTCGATGTCTTACTGTTGCAGGGTTCTGAGCAATCATTACTGGGTGAAAGAGTGAGACTTGAAGGCTGGCGCGGCGAGAATGGACTAGAACAAACAGTCTCATTGAGTGATGGTATCTCAGAGGTTAAACAAGACTTACTGGATGTGGTTAATTGGTCAATAACAGATGAAATAATGTGGGACAGTGGCCGATTTGAAGGCGATTTAACTACAGCAGATATAATCGAGCTAGCATCCCAACCAGCGCTAAAATTACTTCGTTTCAATCCGGCTTTCCAAGTCCATAATAACAATGCTGGTAGCCACATGAAATCTAACAGCATGCAAATTTACTTCACCACAGATCTTGATGGTTCAGGCCAAACAGTTGCAGTTGCCGATTCGGGTCTAGATGAAGATCATGGCGACTTTGGCTCTCGGGTGGTGGCTAATAATGATGTCATCAATGATGGTTCTACGGCAGATCGATGGTCTGGCCACGGTACTCATGTTTCATGCACGGTGCTTGGTGATGGCAATCGTGGCGGTTATTCCGGTGTTGCTCCTGCAGCAGACTTGTATTTTCAAGCCATGGAAAACGATAACACTGGGAACTTTCAATCCCCTTCCCTAAACAGCCTACTCAATTCTGCCTACAGTGCAGGGGCAAGAACTCATACCAATTCATGGGGCAATTCTGGAGGCTTTGGTGAATACTCTTCAGAAAGCCAAGACGTTGATGATCGAGCCAATTATTATGACCGATATTATAGCGGTGGGGAAGGATTAACCATTTTATTTGCTGCTGGTAACGACGGTCCTGATGCTGATACAATTACTCCTCCATCTACTGCCAAGAATGCAGTGACCGTAGGAATGCACCAAAATCGCTACCAAGGTGCTCCAGATTTCATAATGGAGGGCTCATCGCGAGGCCCGCTTGATGACGGCAGAATCAAACCCGATATTTTGGCACCTGGTGGTTATGTGCGCTCATGTCGTGCCCAAGAGGCCGCAGATACAGGAGGTTCCAGTTGGTCTAGCACATGGTATCTAGAATATACCGGGACCTCAATGGCTACACCAAATGCTGCTGGGGCGGCAGCCATGATTAGAGAATATTTGGAAGAGATCGCCCTTCGACAATCACCCCAAGGAGCACTTGTCAAAGCACTTTTGATACTAGGAGCGGAGGATGTCGGTGCTAGAGATATCCCAAACAACGACGAGGGCTGGGGCCGAGTAAACTTACGCAATTCGCTTGCACCTCCTGACGGACAAGGCGTTTGGGTCGATGATAGGTCGCTACTCTCTGCAACAGGTAATTCCAAATCCTACACCTTTGATATTGATTCAGCTGGTGACCAATTCAAAGCGGTACTTGCTTGGTCAGATGAATATGCATCCACCTGGTCAAGCACCCAATTGGTAACTAATTTAGATTTAGAAATTACTGACCCGAATGGTCTAATCTACCTAGGCAATGATTTTGCTAATGGTCGCTCAACCACCGGAGGTAGTGCAGATTCTTTGAACAATGTAGAGGTAGTTTTGCTAGATTCAGCAATTATTGGGACATGGACTGTAAAGGTGATTGATGGCAATCATGGTGGTAGTAGATCACAACCATTTTCACTGGCAGTTATGGGTCATGGCATCAATGATCTCAAACCAGACTTAGTGATGATTGAATCAGGCTATAGCATAGACGTTGCGATCCCTAGTGTGGGGCAGCAAACAGAATTAATTTGCCTGCTGGAAAATACTGGTAATATCAGATCTGACCCCTTTGATGTCACACTCGAGGTAAACGGTGTGGAACTAAACTCACAATCAATGGAACTCAGCGGCGGAGCAGACCGTCAATTAGTATGGTCATGGACTCCGCAAACCGCTGGTCAGAACACAGTGTCCTTCATTATCGACAAAGATGAATTGGTTGTTGAAACCCTTGAGACCAATAATCGTCTTGACATAATTGTAAATGTTTCTGAACCGGGAGTTGCCATCACTTCCTTGCAACAAACCTCTGTTTTACAAGACGCCAAACAGACTTCAACCACTTGGCAGATTAGTTTACAAAATACCGGTTTACTGCCAACCAATGCCTCAATTGCCTATTCAACTATTTTATCACTAAATAATGGCAGCGTGATGAATTGGTATGTGGGGCTATCTGGAAGTGATTATTCACTTGACGGCAGGGAGTCAACAGACCTAACGGTAACCGCGCTACATCAAGAGTCTCCGTTGCCGGGAATATATCAGATTAATCTAATCGCGCAAGACCTTGATAACAGCATATCCGAGCAATATTATGTTGAATTATCAGTAGGTGAAATACCCGATATTGAGATAGTTACAGATTACGACATTGTCCCTGTCCACCCAATTGAGCCCACCTCTGTGCCAATTTATTTGTTCAATACCGGTAATACTGAGATTGCTTATGATCTTCAAGTACAATCGCCCAACGGCTGGGATGCCAATTTTATTCAGGACTTTACGCCTAGCCAATTTGCCACTTCACCACTTGTCGAGGCTAATGATTTTACCACTTTGGAAATGGTAATTGAACCCCCCTCTGTGGTGCCAAATTCAGGTTATCAAACATTGGTTACCTTAAGCGTAACTTCTAAAACAACTCCAGCAGTTAACTGGTTAATCGAATTGCCTATCGAGGTCGAGGCAGTCAAATCAGTACAAGTTAGAAGTGATACATCGGTGATTAATCTACAGCCGGATTCTCAATTAGTCATGGTTTTCGCCATCGAAAATAAGGGTAATTTACCAGTCAAATTATCACCAACATTTATTCTTCCTCAAGGTATACAAGTGATTAGTTCAACAGGTATCATAGATTTAGCAGTGGGTGAATCAGAGATATATCTCACAACATTGCAATTATCAAGCAGTGCAAAATCAGGCGAAGCGCAAGTACATTTTGACAACGGATCTGATCGATTTACTTGGAGTGATTACCTTGAGGTACAAATTTATCCAAAACCAAGTCTATCCTTTGAAAAGGTAATTTATCCCGATGGCCAAGAGTATTCTGCTACATTCTTTGGTTCGGGTTCTCACCCTGCTGGTGCAGAATTACAATTTATTTGGACGTTAACTAACGATGCAGATGTTCAATGGCAACCTGTAGTTAGTACAGTTAGTGATCCCAAACTTTCCGTTGCTTGCGGCTCACTTGAAACAATAGGTTATCAGGAATCAACTCAGTTGATGTGCAATGTGTTGACAAGTTCAGAAAGTTTACCATTTAGTGAGCCTAGTTTTACTCTGGAATTTGCTGGCGCTGGGACTGATTATTCAGAACAATTTTCACTTTACATAGGCGGCTATGAACAGGTATCTTGGTCGGAGTTATCATCAAATAATTTCACTGAAGGAGAGGTGCAAGAAGTCCAAATTTTAGTTACCAATACCGGTACTTTGCCGTTTAATTATGTGGCTAGTTTCGACTCAAATAAGAATTGGAAAGTCGAGGTTATCGGGGATGGAATAGTCGATCTTGAAGTTGGAGAGTCAAGAACCTTGAAATTCACAGTCAAACCAACAAGTTCTGGGTTGAGTGACCTTACTATACAATTTACTGGAATAGAAAACTCGGCAGAGAATAACTATTTCTTTACTGCTAATGCACAAGAGAGTTCGTCAGAAAATACCGCACTTGGCATTCCAGCGACTCAAATCGGAATAATTTTCGCGGTGATTCTATTGATAGTAATACTGGGTCTAGTAATTCTTAAACCAGCTAATCGGCAACAGGCTGCTCTGCCAATGATGCCATTTATTCAACCTCAAAGTGCCATAGTCCAACCAAAACCTCCAATGATGAATTTATCAGTTCCACCAGTTCAAACCACAATGCCAAGCCAAGTTGTCACTCCTGCGCCAATCTGTTGGAATTGCCGCAAACCAATTGACGGAAAGGTCGTTGGTTGTCCCCAATGCGGTGCTAGATACCACGCCGAAAGCACCGAAGTCTGTGATATTGATTCACTTAAGCACTGCTTAAGTTGTCAATCGCCATCATCGACTTTTGTTAGCGAATAACAATGAGTGTGAATTAAACTAAACAACTCGCTTTTCACGGTTATTTTTTGGCACAATAAAGGATAGGCTTTTGATACTAAGTCGTTCACCGCTAATCATGCTCAACCGAGGGGAAAGTGTGTCTCGTGCTAATCGAGCAGCATTTTTCTTAGTCAGTCTAATGCTAGTATCTCTACTACCTCTGATAGCTACACCCGTTTCAGCAGCACCTAGTATTAGCCTGAATGTCTCTCCTAATTCATTAGAAGTCAATCCAGGTGATTCAGGTGAATATACTGTGAGAGTAACTAATACGGGGAGCGATCCGGTGACGGTCAACTTACAAGCCAGCAATGAACCTGGTGAGGATTGTAATGGTTTTACTTCAACAATCGGCCAAATCCCAGGTCAAATTGAAGCGGGAGCAACTGAAGAGACCACAATGAACGTCACAGTTGCTCAAACAGTGGAAGCAGATACAGCATGTGATACTACAGTAACTGCAAGCATAACCGCAGTAATTGGTGCACCAGCCGCTGAAATTCCTGAGCCATCAACCGAAACAGTCACTACAACCACTGGTGATGGTTCAGGTGGAGGGCTTTGGGGTGTTGATTTGTACTTTGATGGAGTGAAAGATCGCAATGACAAGACCATTACTTACACCGGCTCATCCTCGGAAATTAGATACGAGATTACAGTTGAAAACACTGGTCAACAAAATTCGACTACAGTTAACTTGACTCTTCAAGAGCGAGATGATAGTGGTTGTGGAAATACCGGAGATTTGACTGCTGAATTAAGTGATAATACGGTGACTTTAGATGCCGAAGATGAGGATGATGACGATGCAAACAAACAAGTTGTATATGTCGATATTGAAGTGCCAGATGGCCAAGAGGCTGATGATTATTGTTGGGAGGTAATCGGTACTGTCACCACGCCAAACCCGACTGAAGAAGTGACTGATACGGTTAATTTAGAACTTGAAGTACCAGTTCTCAAAGAGTGTTCAATGTCGTTATCAAAGACCACATTAAATCTAAATCCAAATCAAGAAGGAACTTTTTCAGCAACTCTGACCAACGATGGAAATAGTGACTGGTCAGTCAGTATGACTAGATCTGGCGAGCGGGCTAGTTGGGTGACATTTGACGGTCCTTCAAGTGGCGTCTTGCCATACAGTGATGGTAGTGGAACCAAAGCGTTTGACTTCAAAGTCACACCAGATGACTCAGAGAATGCCGGTTCTTCAAATTCAATAACAATTCAAGCTAAAGATGGAAATACAGTGAAATGCAGCAAGGTTATTTCAATCGTACTTGGTCAATCATTTGGTGCTGAACTAAGCCTAACCACATCATCATTAGGCCCAATCGAGCCAGGCGAAAACCGGACATCTTCTGTCACAGTTACCAATACTGGCAACGGCCAAGATAACCTGCGAATCTCTGTATCTTCTGCTCCATCAGGGTGGGGAGTTCAATTAGAACAGTCCACTGTTACAGTAAACAGCCGCCATGGCGCCGGTAAATCAGTTAATGTCCAATATTCAGTTTCAGTTCCTCTTAATGCACTGGCTACTGAAAGTATAGAACTAACCTTTTCAGTTTTACCTGCTGGCGGTGGTGCGGCTTATCAAAGTAAAATTTTGACAGTAACGGTAAGTGAAACTCACGGGATGTCTTCAAGTTCAGTAATCCCCTCAGATAGTAACGGATATATCTCTCAAACTGGCGATTATAATGATGTCTTAGTATTTCCAATAGAAATCGAAAATCTTGGTAATAATGATGATGTGTTTAGATTTTACACTAAACAACAACGACCATCATCTGGATCAAACTGGGATATTTCTTTCACCGATTTAGTCGGTGATACCAAGACTGAATTCAATGTCCCTGCAAGACAAAGTTTAGTAATTAATGTCAATGTTCTTGTTCCTGATGTTGGTAACTATAACAACAATGACATAATCATCGAGATAACGAATTTAGAACATTCAACTAATGATGACGATGATGGCGATGGCCTGCCAGATAACAAGGCACAATTCACTATCAGGGCAATTAAAAACAATATCACCTACTCTATGGAAACTAGATTTGGCGATGGAGATTACAATTCAGTGACCATTGACAATAAAGCCGCCTCGGTAATTTTAGCCCCTGAGGGCACTATGACTTTTGAATTCTGGATAGAGAACGTCGGTACTCCTCAAGTAGGCCCTTCAGGTCTGTTGAGAACAGATTTAGCAGTAATTGACATCAATGGGCTTGAAGGAATTGCGACAAGACAAATATTTGTTGATGGTGAATTATATGATGGAAGTGTGCCAATAACTACTAAGTATGCGATATTTAATTTAACTTCGCAAACCTATGTACTAAATGAAAACGAGCAACCATTCTTGGCTGAATCAGTGTTAGGAGCTAATTCAATTATGCTCAGTAATAATATCAGTTCTGTTGGTAACGAAGTAAGAAAGTTCAAACAAAAAGTCATGGTAATTGTTGAGGTAAGTCCAAGTGCCCAAACAGGCGATGTCGGAATACTCGAAGTGGTAGTGTTTAGCCAAGAAAATGCCGCTGACAGGACTTCTGGCAGACTGGTGTTAAATTTGGAAGTTCAAACTATCTATGACATTCAATTTGATGACAGTGTGAATCTTTACTATGAATTGGAATATCCTGACAGGAAGGAGATTCCAATTTCTATTGTTAACGATGGTAATACTCGTACCCAATTCATAATCTACACGCCTGAGAGTTTCAGAGGCTGGTCAGTTGAACTTGACAGAGCAGACTCCAGTTGTTCAACTGTTTCTGAAGGTCTGAAGTGTTGGGCAGATGTCGATGAAGTAATCGAAATTACTGCCCTTGTAAGGCCATCATATGATATGGAAATAAAAGATAACTACACCTTTACTCTCTCTGTCGAGCCTGTGGAAATTGGTGTTGTTGGACGCGAAAATATCGAAATTTCAGTCCTTGGTGAACCTGATGACGGGCCCCTTGGCCTTGGTCTTTCTCAAGGGCAAATAGAAAGCGGAGTTTACGTTATCGTAGCAGTATTGTTTGCTGGAATAATGTATCGTGCTGGAAAGCCGACAATCGATCAAATGGTTCAATCTGGTAGGAACAAAAACCGTGCCAAGTATGCCGAGAAACTAATCGCATCCAGAGAGCAAGGTTTCACCTCAAGTAGTGCATTTAGCGTCAATCCGGTACCTTACCGTTCAGCAAAATTAGAGTGGTTTTTGTTAGTGCCAATCACCTTTGGTTTGTACGGGCTTTGGATAAATTACCGCGTGGCAAGTGAACTGAAAAAGCACGCAGATATTGGTCCGGGCGGTGGCAAACACCTCATATTCACTATAATTCCACTGCTCAATATCTATCGCCTGTTCAAGTTTGTTGGTGAAATTAGACAACTAGAAGAGCAAACAAAACATACAACAAAATTATCAACATCTTCGCCAGTAATTTGGTTACTACTAGGGCTTTTCTTATTCCCATTATTGACCTTTGGGGCGTTGATAGTTGGCGCATTAGCGTTGATTCCAGTCTTCTTGCTCCTGGGTAACTTAGCAGCTCAAATATTGGCTTATGTCATGTACTACGCGATCTTCTGGTGTCTTGCTGCATATCCGTTCTACAAGATTTGGAAAATGATGCAAGAATCTCTTAACGCTTCATGGGCGATATGGTTTGGCAAAGTTTGAGTTGAATCGGCCTTCAAGCACATGTTTTCGCCATTTGTCTTTGCTTCAAAACGTTTCAAACATTTGGGAACCCTTATTGAGGGGTAATTATTGGAATGCTTGTTAAGCGTATGCTTTGCACTGGGTGAGCGAATGTCCGGACTAGAATCAGTGCCAAGTGCGTACCTTTCTATCGGCTTCTTGACAGTTGTCGGAATACTAATGCCGCTGACCAATTTCATCATCACTTGGGTAGTTCGTCCAAGAGTAGATCCTGCCCGTCCTCACATCACTAAATCATACCTACTGGAAGGCTATGAAAGAGATCATAGTTTGTATCCAAGAAGGCTAACTACGTTCGAGTGTGGTAGTGAGCCTGTTGGCGATGCTATGATTCAATTCCATTTCCAATATTACTGGTATGCAATTATATTCCTCGTTTTTGATGTGGCGTTCATGTTCCTAGTTTTGGGCGGAATAGTTGCTTCAGATGCAACAGCCCAAGATTTGGCAGATAGTGCTAGAGACGGCGCAGTAGACAGAGCAAAAGATGCGTTAGTGGTGCTTTCAACCTACTTCGCAATCATGTCACTTGGCGTTTGGTACGTCTTTAGAAAAAGAGGTAGAATTTACATCTGAGGTGAAATTATGGCAGATACAGGGGAAAATTTTGCAGCATTCAACAGCCGGGCGTTGGTAGAAATGGTCGGCGGGGTTACCGATGAAGCGTTAAAGGTCACTAAAATCAAACAATTCTTGAGCGTTCTAGCAGGCCGATTTTTCAACTGGGCTGGCAGAAAATCATTGTTCACTCTTCACTTGGGGATCAAATGTTGCGCTATTGAAATGGCTGCTGCAGCGACGCCGAGATTCGACGGAGACCGATTTGGCGTACTATTCCGTTCATCTCCAAGACAATCAGATGTGTTATTGGTTAACGGCCCAATATCAAAGAAATTTGCTGACAAGATTGTCAGGCTTTGGGAGCAAATGCCAGAGCCCAAATATTGCATAGCTATGGGTGAATGTGCTATTTCGGGCGGACCATATTTCCAGTCTTACAACATTTTAGAGGGCGTTGATACTGTTATTCCAGTAGATGTTTACATCCCAGGATGCCCTCCAAGGCCTGAAGCACTGATTGACGGTTTTGGTTTACTGCGCGAGAAGATAATTAGAATTGGCGGCGCGCCAAGTTCCGGTCGAGATTCTGAGAAGCCGATTATTGTGGGTGATGAGTAATGGGGATGAAAATTACTCTTGAACAAAACGCAGCAGCAGTCACTGAATGCGCAGATGCGATCAATGACAAATTCAGCGGCTCAGGCATCAGTGCAGACATCGTTCAGCATTCCAACGCCAAGAAATATTCCTTCGTGAGGGTTGTTACCCCGCCGCAACATTGGCAGGCACTGGCCAAGTGTATGAAATTCGACATGGGGGTAAACTATTGCTCAATGATTACCGGCACACATTATCCTGAGGGCCCAGATGAACGGGGATGGGGATTGGCATACCATCTTCTTAGACAACCAATCAGCAACCAATTGCCAGATACTAGCACAGTTTACGTTGCTGAGAAGATGCTTGGTTCACAAATCCCGGTTGAATTTGAAGTGTTAATCGATTTACCAAATAACGACGCTCCATCAGTTCCAACTGTACAACACATATGGGTAGGGGCTGATTGGAATGAAAAAGAGACTTGGGATTTGGTCGGAATTCAGTTTGAAGGCCATGAAAACATGTTTAGAGTGCTCAATCCGCTTGATAGTCCAGATGGATTCCATCCATTACAAAAGCAGCACAAGATTCGATATCATGATTATAATGAAATGTATGACGATGCCCAAGGCTTCGTTAGAAAACCGGCAGATGAGGGCCGGGTAAAGTGAGGTGAGAACATGGCACAAATGTGGATTACAATGGGACCCCAACATCCAATGACGCATGGATTGTGGACGCTAAGAGTAAAAGTCGATGGTGAAACAGTAATCGACACAGAAGCAGAATTGGGCTATATCCACCGCGGTGTAGAAAAAATCTGTGAAGCTAGAGATTTCACACAAGTTACGCCATATTGTGACAGATTATGCTATGTTAGTGCAATGACTTGGGCTAATTCTTACATTTACGCAGCAGAGGATTTACTCGAAGCAGACGTTCCTGAAAGAGCGGAATATATTCGGTTAATTTCTGCTGAATTGCAACGATTAGCTAGCCACCTGATGTGGCTTGGCGCATTTGGGCCGGACATAGGGAACCTTACTTTGATGACCTGGTGTATGAGAGACAGAGAAATGTTCCTTGATTTACTACAGGAACTTGGTGGTTCTAGAATGCATTACAATTATCCTCGTATCGGCGGAGTAAAGCGAGATATTCCAATTGGCTTTGCTGATAGAATGATTGCCAAAGTCAAATTATTCGAAAAGCGAATCGAAGAATATGAAATGATGCTGGACGAATCAACAATTTGGTTGGTTCG
Source organism: Candidatus Poseidoniales archaeon (assembly GCA_009887195.1). Classification (GTDB taxonomy): domain Archaea; phylum Thermoplasmatota; class Poseidoniia; order Poseidoniales; family Poseidoniaceae; genus MGIIa-L1. The sequence continues at coordinate 13,413 of QXXX01000071.1, forward strand.
CCTTCAGGGTGTTGGATATTGCAACGCAGAAGAAATGGTCGAAGCTGGCGTATCTGGGCCAAATGTCAGGGCTGCTGGTGTCAACTATGACGTGCGCTGGGCTCACCCATATTCAGTGTATGATGAAGTTGATTGGGAGCCAGCGGTTGAGAAACCGACCTCAGTTAAAGGTGCAGATTGTTACGACCGATACCGCGTTCGAATTGAGGAAATGCGTCAATCCTGCCGAATGGTACTTGATGCTATTGAAAAAATACCGGGCGGTAAAAATACTAACTACGCTAGTGGGGATGAAATGATTTACACAAAAGCCCCAACCCGAGCACCTGAAGGTGCAACCGGGTTTAGTAACTATGAGTGTACTAGAGGTGCCTCCCAATTTTACATCGAAGGTGGTGGGGAAGGTAGGGGTAAAAAGCCTTACAGGCTATCAATCCGTTCTCCAATGTTCATTACAATTCCATTTGTTGCTAAGACAATGATCGGATACAAAGTTGCTGATATCCCAGCAATTATGGGTAGTTTCGACCCATGCATCGGGGAAACAGATCGTTGAGGTGAGCTTATGGATGACAAATACGACCTCAGGGGACTATTATTCTCGACCTTCGAAGATTTAATTCCAAAAGTTCTGGAAGGAACTCCTCTAGAAGATAGCTCGGCACAAATTGCCTTTGGATTAGCAACATTTGCCGTGGTAAACATTGTGTTTTTGATGCTATTCTTTTCCCAGTTCGCCATCTTGTGGATTGAGCGTAAAGCAGTTGCTAGAATGAATGATAGACGTGGTGCCACAACCGCATTGCGTTCCTTGTGGGTTGGTGAAAATGGTGTAACTGCAGGTGAATGGTGGAATATGTTGCCATTTGGATTAGGCAAACCCATCGGCGGACTAAACAAATGGCTAAACAAAAAGTTTGGCAACCGAGATGAAAAATTCGCAACAGTCGACAGAGTAAACAATCGGTCGTGGATGGGTTATTCGATATTCCCGGGCTTTTTCCAAAACGTAGCCGATGGTATGAAATTTTTAGTCAAAGAGCATATGGTGCCTCAACGAGCCGATAAACTAATTTTTGAAGTGGCACCCTTCCTTATCGTATCTTCCACATTACTCATTTTGGGAATAATTCCGTTGTCAAGTGGCATGTATGCCACAAATCCCGAACTTTCAATTCTTTACGCAATCGCAATCTTTGGAATTGCCCCAATTGGTGTCTTCTTCGCTGGTTGGTCTTCCAATAACAAATATACTTTGATTGGCGGAATTAGGTCAGCAGCACAACTAACTGCATACGAAATTCCATTGTTGTTGACGCTCTTATCAGTCGCCGTATTGTCAGGCACATTCAACATAATTGAAAGCATCCATTTCCAACATTCAGCTGGTGCCTGGAATTTATTCCTAATGCCGCTTGGAGCAGGACTTTTCTTACTTACTATGATTGCTGAAGTGGAAAGAGTACCGTTTGATATGCCAGAGGCTGAAGCAGAACTAGTTGAAGGTTGGTGGACTGAATACGGGGGCATGAGATTTGGTATGCTATTTATGGCAGAATATATCAGAACCTATGCTGCCTGTTTCTTATTCACTCACTTCTTCTTGGGTGGGTGGCACTTGCCATTCCAAGGATTGATTAGCCAAATTCCACTTCTAGGTGATGCTTACTTATTGATTCCAGGTGCAATAGTTGTGCTGGTTAAAGCTTGGCTGGTATTCCTGCTAGTATTCGTTTGGGCTAGGTTTTCACTCGCTAGAATTAGAACCGATCAAATCTTAGAATTCGGTTGGAGAATCCTATTGCCATTGGCAGTATTACAAGTAGTGCTGGCTGGCATTTACCGCCTCTACTTATTCGACCCTACTGCGATGAAAGATACAGCTGCTGGCGGCTGGGCATGGGATGCTTTTGGTGTTCCAATGTTGGTTCCAATCTTGACCACGATTGTCTGGTTGGGAATCTTTGTCCTATTCCTCAATGATGAGGATAAGAGTGGAAATACTGAACGTATGTTCCACGTTTACACAGAAAAGCCTGCGGGAACTTATGTCCCGGGGCAGGAGTGAGGTGAAACTATGCCAATGCACCCCCATGCAAAACCGAATTTTAGAAACCTATTTTGGTACCCGTTTAAGATAACGCTCATTACCGCCCTGAGAACCTTCCCGATCTTCGGAAAATTGTTTGGCAAGCGTCTAGCAATGGGTTATCACAACACGACTCATCCGGAATTCCTCGACGACGGATCAAAAGCCCGCGCCGACAAAAACAGCCAATTCAATGACATAACACAACAACAATTCGCTCCTGACCGTGTCACATCAGACTTATTCCCAACTTTGTGGAAACCTCAGACTGTTCAATATCCCTATGAGCGATTAGAGGATATGGAGCCTTGGCTGTTCGTCCCTGGCAATTACAACGGTAGAATCGGCGTCATTTGGGAGACCTGTACTGCCTGTAAGTTGTGTGTTACAGCATGCCCAAATGATTGTCTGCATATGACTACCGAACTGCGAGTAGATGTATTAGACGGTGCAGATGGGGAACACGAAGGATTCGGCGCAGAATTAGAAGTCGGTGGCTATGCTGCTCAATTAATTCCTGAAATAGCAGAATCTTCTGATGACTTCAACCACGTCACAGCCCACTCTGATACCCCCGACCAATGGAGGTTTGCTGAGGTGCTTGACCTATCAGGTAGCACAGCAATGGTTCGATGGAACGATTCTGGCATCGAACAAGAGGTTGAACAAACTGAATTATTCGTTGCTGATGACCAAATTGTTTCAGGCAGAATCGACCTAGGCCGTTGTATGTTCTGTGGATTATGTATGGAAGCCTGTGGTTTCACTTCATTCTTTATGACCAATGAATACGACGGAATGTCTGGCTTTACCCGTCAAGATTTGTGGTTTGATGCAAGTAGAACTAGAGTATTGCCTTCTGTTCACCAAGAAGCAGTTGATGCTGAACTAGCCAAGCGCGCTAATAAAGAGAAAGATAAGCGTGCCAAAAAGGCTGCTAAGGCTGCCAAGGCTGCTGCTGAGG
>QXXX01000071.1:16565-39525 GCA_009887195.1 Candidatus Poseidoniales archaeon
GAAGCAGGAGTATTTTTCCTATTTGCCACCATTACCATTGGTGGCGCATTGGGATTAATACTTGCTCAAAGAGTGGCGCACTCGATGTTGTCACTCATTTTTTGTTTCATGGCAGTATCTGGTATTTTCATTCTTCTGGGTGCAGAGTTTTTAGCAGCCATACAAATTTTAGTCTATCTTGCCAGCGTTGGTTTGGTAGTACTGTTCGGCATAATGCTGACTAGAAGGCAAATATTGGAGGAGGATTTTGAATGAAGTTCGTATCCTTAGTTACCAGGATTGGCCTACTTGCACTGGCAATGATTTTGATTTCCGTGCTCAGCGCCGACGAAGTTTGGGCTGACTCTAGTGAAGACCAACCAACTACTAACGGACTTGCAGACTCACTACTCAACGATTGGGCTTTGCCGTTACTAATTGTAGGGGTGCTAATGGCAGCTTCAATGATTGGTGCTGCGTATTTGATTCGCGATGAAAGAAGGGAAAACCTGCTTTGGGAATTTGGCGGTGAAGAGGAATGATAGATCCAGCATGGGTATCAGCCCTCTCCGCCATATTGTTCATCATCGGACTTGGTGGAGCTTTCACTAGAAAGAATGCCATCATTGTCTTGATGTGTATCGAACTAATGCTCAATGCTGCTAATATGCAATTTGCCGCCGCAGCAGTGCATCACGGCGACCCAACTGGTTGGGTTTACACAATCTTTGCAATTGCCATAGCGGCGAGTGAAGTGGCAATTGGATTAGCCATTTTCCTCGCCATGTATGGTAAACACGAAACGATATCATTAGACGATGTAGACGTCTTGAGGAACTGAGGTGAGATGGTGGCAGGAACAGGCACAGACACAATCATCGATAGCGAATTAATGCAATTTGCACCACTGATTATCCTTCTTCCAATGTTAGCATTCCCAGTGATTTTATTCCTTGGGCGGGTATTCAACAGGAACCCATTCTGGAAAGACACAATGAAAGAGGGAGGCATAATTGCTTTGGTGGTTATGGCATCTAGTTTAATCATCTCTTTATTGTTGATTAAAGATCATCTTGGCGGATTTGCCAGTATGAAAGATTCCGTAGATTTCCTGTGGCTAAATTCCAGTGTATATGAGAGCGGCAATTTAACATCCATTTCCTTTGGTTTTGGAATTTATATTGACCACATCACTGTTATGCTGCTATTTGTGGCATCATTCCTGTGTTTGTTAATTAATATCTTCAGTATTGGTTACATGAATACCGATCCTATCAATGATAACCGAAACCATCGTTTTTACGCAGAGTTTGTACTGTTCTGTTCTGGTATGCTAGGTATGGTACTAGCAGATTCCTTCCTCTGGTTGTTTATTTTCTGGGAAATCATGGGTCTTTGTTCTTACCTACTGATTGGTTTCTATTACGAAAAGCCAAGCGCAGCATATGCGGCAAAGAAAGCGTTCTTGACCACTCGTATTGGCGATGTATTCTTGATAATCGGCCTAGTCATGATGTGGGATATGTTCGGTTCACTTGACTATGATGTTATCTTTAGCGCGGTTGAAGATGAGACATTCATGGCTGGAGTTTCATCAAGCACTTTGCAATGGGCACTTGGTCTAATGTTTATTGGTGCGGTAGGTAAATCTGCTCAATTCCCATTACACGTATGGTTACCAGATGCTATGGAAGGACCAACTCCAGTTTCAGCACTTATTCACGCCGCAACAATGGTCAATGCCGGTCTTTACTTAGTTGCTCGGATGTTTCCATTCTTCGGCTCAGAGTATCTACAACATGATTTGGTTGACCTTGCATTCATCATCGCCTTAATTGGCGGAATTACCGCAGTGATGGCGGCAGCAATTGCCTTTGTTCAACACGATTTGAAAAAGGTCCTAGCTTACTCAACAATGAGTCAACTGGCCTACATATTCACAGGCCTAGGTTGCGCAATGTTCCTGGCTAATACTCTTGACTGGCAAACAGATGCCGATGCACATTACATTGTTATTGTAGCCTTTGGTGCTGCTCTATTCCACTTATTTAATCACGCAATGGCCAAAGGTATGCTGTTTATGGCCAGTGGTTCAGTAATTCACGAAGTACATCATGCTCATCATCACTTGCACCACCATGACGATCATCATGATGATCATGGCGACCATGATGAGGGTCACGAAGAAGAGTTTGACGCTCAATCAATGGACAACATGGGCGGGCTTGCTTCCAAGATGCCACTTACCGCTACCGCAATGTTGGTAGGATCCGCCTCAATCATGGGTCTTCCATTGATTGGTGGTTTTTGGTCTAAAGAAGGAATAATCGCCAATGCATGGAGAGTTGCCCTTGAAGATCCTCGTTTCTTCTTGCCAGCAATGTGTGTTCTTGTTGGAGCCGCAATGACTGGATTTTACATGTCAAGAATGTGGCTGAAGACCTTCGCTGGCAAACCAAAGACCGAAGTTGCAGCCCACGTTGGTCAAACTAACACTTGGATTAAAATTCCATTATTTGTCCTTACCTTTGTCACTCTATCAGCTATTTTGTTTGCTGGAATGGGCTTTACTCATTGGGCACCAGACAGCGAATATGGTCTGTTATCGGAAAAGAATCTGTTTGATGGTATCGCTTATGAAATGAGTCACGCTTTTGCTAATGGTGACACGTTCTTCTTCATTCTAACATATGTCGCAATTGCCATTGGTGCAGTATTAGGGCCAGGTCTTGCTCTTTCGCTGTATGGCGGTAGTTTGGCTGAAGGCGAGAAAGTTAAGCCATGGATGAAGCCAATTATTAGACTAAATGCTTGGGTCTACGACCGTTATAATTTCGATAACCAAGCAATCGCCAACTCTGGATTATCTAGGGCACTAGAGAACAGGCTCTACTTTGACCACTATTACGATATGGCCATGCTCAAAATTGTCGCAGGATTTTCCGATAAATCAGCAGAAACCGACAAGAATGTCGTTGATGGAGTAATCAAGAAGATTGAGACAGGAACTCAATCAATTTCCAAAGTTGTTCGTTCAATGACTACAGGGTCTGCTCGAGACTACATTCTAATGGTCGCAGTTGGGACATTAGGTATTTTCTTCTTACTTTGGGGGGTGGCTTGATTGACTGACTTGATTTCTATACCGTTGGTGGCGTTCCCATTAATTGCCAGCATGATTTTACTAGCCTTTGTGTCTAACGGCAATGCTCGAATGCGTGCTCGCTTAGTTGGACCAGTTAGAATGGCATGTCTAGTATTTTCATTGTTGATGCTCGTTCTTACTACTGGTATGTTCTTTAGATACTTTGGCGATGTAACTTGGATGGATATAGGCTTCAATGAATATGAGTTTGAACATAAATATACCTGGGTTGAAAGTCTTGGAATCAATTGGGCTGTTGGCCTTGATGCTCTATCTTTCCCTATGGTTTGGTTGACTACTTTCTTGCTACCTGTCACCATAATTGCCACTTGGAATGAAAAACATGGAGCCACCTATTTCCCGCTTCTATTGATGATGGGCGGTGCGCTAATTGGGGTATTTGTTTCACTTGACTTATTCATGTTCTACGTGTTTTGGGAATTAACGCTAATTCCAATGTTTTTCCTTATTCTAAAATGGGGTGGCAAAGATCGCAAGTATGCTTCTCAGAAGTTCTTCATCTACACCTTTACTGCATCAGTAGTAATGCTGTTAGGTCTAATCACCTTGTACTTCTTACAAGACCCATACAGTTTGGCCTCATCAGGGACCATGACTGGTAGGAGTTTCTCCATTCCAGAACTGATAGACAATGCTAGAGCTAACAATATTGGAGACAACTGGTATCTAGGCGCTCAAATGCAAAAGATACTCTTTGTTATGCTGATGATTGGGTTTTTGGTCAAACTTCCAGCAGTTCCATTCCATACTTGGCTGCCAGATGCTCACGTACAAGCACCAACAGGTGGTTCTATGCTGCTTGCTGGAGTAATGCTGAAAATGGGTGCCTATGGAATGTTTAGGCTACCAATCAGTTTATTTCCACATGCATTATATCACTTCCAATTAGCCTTGATGATAATTGGTATGGTTTCCTTAGTTTGGGGCGCAATAGTTTGTTTGGGCCAAACCAATCTCAAGAAGATGGTTGCCTATTCATCGGTATCTCACATGGGAGTAATTCTAATTGGAATTGCTACAATGCAACCAATGGGTTGGGCTGCAGCCCTGTTCATGATGTTCGCTCACGGTATAATCAGCCCAATGCTGTTCGCAGTTTGTGGTGCTTTCAAACATCATTATCACAGTATGGAAATCGGGGCGATGAGAGGTATGGCTAAACATTCACCATGGCTTGCTACATCAATGATGTTTGCTTGGATGGCGTCTTTGGGTCTACCGCTACTTGCCGGGTTTGTTGCAGAAATTATGATGCTAATCGCACTTTGGAAAATGATTTCTGTTGATGGATGGAGCATTTGGTGGATGGTTGGGCCAGCCCTTGTTCTAGCCCTAACTGCTGCATACTATCTATGGTCGATGCAGAGAACCATATTCGAAGGCGGAGAAGATACACAACCTCCAGCGTCTATGAAAGGACACGCAATTCCTGATATCAGTAATTCAGAAAAATTCGCGATGTTGATATTGGCTCTATTCACAATAATCTTTGGGGTTCTACCATGGATTGCTTTAGACATGATGGATGATTGGACTATACAAGCATTTGAGGGCTTAATAATCCCTCTTCTAAAGGGAGGTGCCTGAGATGTCCACTGTACAAAACGTTGAGCCATTTGGTGATGGTTTCATTGCGGCGCTTTGCCCTGAATTGATAATTTTTGCCGGCCTCCTAGCATTGATTATAATCCCAAATATCGGTAAAGGGACATTTAGAATACCAGGTACTCAAACTAGAGTAATGTGGTTATTTGGTGGCGAGAGATTCAAAATTACCAGTAATCCCAAGATGCCAGCATGGATTGCTACGATTACTTTAGGTGCAGCATTTGTCCAAACAATATTATCATTCCAAGATGGGGTTGACCGAACTGCTATTGTTACTGAAAGCGGCACACAATTGTTGCTGGTCAATGGTTTTAGTAGGGTCTTTGAAATGATCTTCTTTGGTGCACTGACCTTAGCAGCATTTGCTTCAATGAATCGTTTAGAAGTCAAAGGAATAGGTCCTAAATTGTCTACCGATGACCTGTATAACAATCGACGACAAGCGGATTTCTATATTCTAATGTTGACTTGTGGCTTGGGTATGTCTGTAGTTGCCCTTGCACAAGACCTGTTTGTCTTGTTTATTGGCCTTGAGTTAGCCTCATTCTCAACCTATGTCTTAGTTGCCTTCTACAAGGAATCCAAGGTTGGTACTGAAGCAGGAATGAAATATTTCATTGTCGGTTCAGTAGCTTCTGGAGTCGGGCTTTATGGTCTTTCAATGCTTTACTTATGGGCTGGTTCTTTACAATTTGATGTCCTTGCCGCACAGTTCGTAATCAATGGAACTGATCCCCTTCCGCTAATCGGTATTGGCTTTGTTTTGGTTGGCTTTGGATTCAAAGTTAGTGCTGCGCCTTTCCACTTTGCTGCGCCAGACGCATATGCAGGTGCTAGCAGTCCAGTTGCCGGTATTCTGGCTACAGCCAGCAAGGCAATGGGTATCATTGGACTTATCAGAATGCTGCTAATTGTCGCATCACCTGAGGCGAGTGAAGACGGTACAGTGTGGTTAACTCTACTTGGAATTATCTCACTAGTTACTATGACATGGGGTAATATTGCTGCCCTCGGCAGCACTAATCCTAAGCGTATGCTTGCCTACTCGTCAGTCGCTCATGCGGGATACATGCTCGCTGCAATAACTGCGATTGGGGCATGGAATTGGGATGACTCACTTGCTGGAGAACCCGGTGAAGCAGCCGTTGCCGTGCTAACGGCAGTGATTTTCCATCTTGTGGTTCTTGTTGCGTTTAAGTTAGGAGCCTTCCTAGTCCTCTCGGTATTAGAATCAGATGGCGATGCATCGCGTCTTTCATCGCTTGGTGGTTTAGCAAAGCGTGAACCATTCCTAGCAGTTGCTATGTTTATCTTCATGATTTCACTTGCCGGTGTACCTCCACTAGCAGGATTCGTCTCTAAACTTCTAGTCATTATGGGTATTGTCAAGGTGGCAATTGGCCAGATGGGTGCTGAAATAATGGCTGGCGGAGATTACGGTCTTGCCGATGTTCATTGGGTTTGGTGGTTAGCCCTTGCTATGGTAATTAACTCAGCAATATCGATGTTTTACTACCTACGAGTTGGAGTAGTTATGTTCTTTGAAGAACCCGAAGAAGGCAGGACCGGACCACTACCAGCAGGCTGGCAAGTAAGATTTGCCATCCTAGCCTGTTTAATGGCGACACTCTTCATGGGTGTTGCTAGCGACCAATTGTTAGAGATTTGTGAAGTTGCTGCGAAGAGCCTAAATTATAGTTGGAATTAATCTCCTTCTATGTGGTCAATTCAATAAGGGATGTCGATTAGGGCGGATGAGTGAGACTCAATGGGTAGAAGACACGAAGAAAAAGTCGACGTAGAAGAGTTAGCCCGTCTGGAAAATCCAGAGGACGGTTCGACTAGTAAGATTCGTGTCAAAATGCCAAACCGAAAAATCAACGAGATGTTTGCCCTAGCTGACCAAATTCTAGGCGGCAGAAGAGTGTCAATACTTTGCGAAGATGGAGAGACCAGACTTGCTAGGATTCCTGGTAAAATGAGGCGTCGACAATGGGTTAGAGAGGGTGACTTGATAATTGTCTGGCCATGGGATTTTCAGGATTCTAAGGCTGATGTAAAGCACAGATATACCAAAACTCAAGCAATGTACTTATCGAGAAAAGGAGTTCTCCCTGATGATGTTGATATCTTTGGAATGAATGTAACGCATGACGATGAGGACGAGCATGATGATATCTTTGGAGTCATGGATGAAGAAGAGGATGATGTGATTGAGGATTCTGACGACGATGTCGACTCTATGTTTGGTGATGCTAGTGAAGAAGACGACGATGTTGATGACATGTTTGGAGACGCTGAAGAAGTAGAATCCAAAGAAGCACCAACAGAAACCACCGAAGAACCTTTTGTCCCAGTTGAAGAATATCCAGATTCCGGTGATGAGGGTGATGATGATGATGAAGACATCGATATCGACTCATTATTCGGCTAAATAAAACCCCAGAGGTGGTCGATTGAAAGACCGAAAAGAAAACTGGGACGAACTGGCAATCAATAAGAACCGCAACCGGAAAGGTAAATCAAAGCGGTCAAAGTCAAAGAAGAAAATCGGTCAAGATGAACGAGACGACCGTGACTTTATCGATTCCTTAGAAACTTCTACTGGTAAGTATGAGTGGATGAAGGAAAAACGCTACAAATCTCTATTCCGGGATATAGAAAATAAACTGCAAGGAGTTATGGGAAAGGGCTCGTTTGAATGGGTTGACCGACGAGTGTTTGATCAAGTCTTTGATAGACTCACCCTTATGTCGATATTTAAATTAATGAAAAATGAAGTCATTGACACGGTTGATTTTCCCGTCGCTAGGGGTAAAGAAGCCCACGTATTTCATGGTACAGACCCAAATGGTAAACCAATTGCCATCAAAATCTTCCACACCTCTAATGCAGTTTTTAAAAATCTAATTCAATATATCGAAGGAGACCGCAGATTCAGCGGACTTCGACGCCGGCATCGTGATCTAGTCGATATATGGGTGAGAAAAGAACAAAGGAATCTATCTAGGTTAGCCAAATGGGGTCTTAAGGTACCTCAACCACTGGGTATTCACAAAAACGTCTTGGTGATGGATTACCTTGGTAATGATACCTCGCCATATCCTAAACTACGCGAGGTTTCGGTTGAAAATCCACAAGAAGTGTATGATGAATTGTTAGAATTTCTTGCGGTAGCATGGCAAAAAGCAAACTTGGTCCACGGAGATTTCTCGCCGTTCAACATCTTATGGAGCGATGAGGTTGGACCAATCGTAATCGATGTTGGTCAAGCAGTAATACAAACTCATCCTAAAGCACAGGAGTTTCTAATTAGGGACGTTACTCGATTGGTGGAATGGGGTAATAAAAACGGCTTAGAAATAGAACTGGCTGAAGCGATGTATGAGGTTCTAAATATGGATTTGACACATATTGTAGAGCAAGAATGAACGGTCATTCCTCTTCCCAAACAACAGTTTCATCCTCAGATAATTCCATCATTTCAAAGACCGCTTCTCCATCTTCAGGATCTACCTGGCTGGCTCGCATTCTCCTAGACCTCCGATTAGAGATTTCTGTTAGCCCAGGAACTAAATTTTCAAAACCAGTAGGTTCGACAGAATCGGATTTAACTTCGATAGTCTCTAGAGATCGATTACTTATTTTCGATTTCCTTCGATCTTTTTCCAAGAAACCCAGCACAGACCCATGTTCAGAGCCACCAGCCAGCATTTCTATTGCTTGTCTAGCAGCAAAAAGACCTTCTTGCTCGCCGATAATAACTACTGTGGATTTGTAAATAGTAATCTCGGTATCTGTAAGACTTTCAATCAACTGTCTTACTTTTCCTTGACTGCCAATAATTCTTGAGCGAACTCTCCGTTGTTGATTTGAGCGCTTACCAACGAAGTCTCTCAAATCAACCATTTCAAAAAAATGTTGGTCATCAAATAAGCGAATTGCTGCTTTTGGCGACATTCCACGGCCGATTGCCTTTACCACATCAGGTAATTTCATCGCTTTAACCGGGTCATAACTTCCTGGTTCACCCCATGTGACTTCTACATCACCAGTTTCAGAATTGATGAATAAATCTTGACATCCACATGCTTCGCGAATTGATTTCACCGTAGTGCCTTTGGCTCCTATCAAAACAGCAATCCTGTCTTTTGGCACCCTAGGAAGACCTTGTCGCATGGTGGTGCGTGAGACTCATATCTTTTCAATCCCTTGTATTCCGCTGTAGTAGTGAGATAACAAAAGCGCAAACCATTATTGCCCCTATTGAAGGATTAAATGATGGGGCATTAATTACGCTACTAACCGAAGCACCGGTGACTACCATGTAGTTTTGATTGTTGTTTTCATTATATTCATCAATTACGTTATTTGGGTCAATGACTAATCTTAAATCGAATTGACCTTTACTTGGAACAGTATAATTCCAAATTAGTAATTCTTCTCTATCAGTCATTAAACCTGCATCAAGAGTTCGAGATTCTATGACCGTCCAAGCAACCTGAGCATCTCGGTCAGCCGGTGCAGATTCAAGTCGCAATGTGATGGTTCCGCCATAATTTTCATTGACCTCTAACAGACCAGTTACGGTAATATTGCCAGTGGAATCTCCAGGTTTGACAATTAATCTATCAACATTAGTTTCAGTTAAATTCCATTCAAAGTCTAGACTAGGCAAAATCTGATAAAACACCGGACTTGTTTGGAAAGAATTTCCTGCGATATCGGTAACAGTAGCTCTAAGCATCAAATACTGCCTAGATTTTGTAGCCCAACTTGATTGTGCCACTACACTGTCTAGTCCACTGCCCATAGAGGCCTGCCAAGAACCAGACAAATCAGGGGTTTGACCAAAACCATTAGCATCAAATCCATACTCGATGAATGAGTTAGTATTGTCAATTCCAGAGCTTTCATCTATGGCGAGGAATTCAACATTCGCTGGACCAATGAGTGCAGTGGTCAGTTCATCTACCACCCAACCGTTAGCAATAGGGTCTTCAGTATCAACTTGAACTGAAATTTGGGTGGTGGGGCCAATGTTACCAACATTATCTGCCGCCCTAATTGAAATTGTATGGCTGCCATCGTTTAGATTAAGTGTGTAAGAGTCTAGCGTATTTTGCGTCCATGATGCCCCGTCTAGACTAATTTCTGTGTAAGCAAGGCCACTGCCTTGTCCATCATCAACCGCATTAATTAGCCCAGATAACGTCACACCTGAACTAGATAGCCAACCTGATGATGAACCACTGGTGATTGTGCCGATTGTTGGCCCAGTTCGATCAATTCCGATAAACATAGTTTCGGTCACACTGAGTCCTGAATTGTCATAAACGGTAAGTCGAGGGTTCCAAGTACCTTCGTCAAAACTACCCGATGACCAATCCCAGCCAAAGGCAATATTGGATGGTCCATCGCTTGCTGGAGCCCCTGGTCCCGGGACATTGGTGAGGGTAGCCCTAAGCAAATCATCATCCACCGCGTTCCAAGAAAATTCTAATGCAGCAGTTGAATCAATGGAAAACCAAGCCCTGTCTAATGCCGAACTTCCAGTGCCATATTCAATATTGTCAACAGTAAATTGCGTGATTATCGGTATTTGATTATCGATGGTAAAACTTGGTGAAACTTCGACTACATTTTCTGCGACAGTATCATCATACGCTGTTGCTTTGAGGGTGTAAGAACCGTTAGTGAGAGTTGTCGTATCTAGGTAAGTCACCCATGGAGAGGCTGTCAAAGTGGCGACATTGTCCCAAGTGGTGCCATCAGAGATTTCGATAGTCAGTGAGGTGACAGTACCGCTGCCGCCAAAACTGAACGATAGGGTATAAACTCCAGTCAAGCTTTGACTGCTGCTGGGCCCGTTAGTAAAAGTGATAGTAACGTCCGAATTAGATTGGGCAATAACCGTCTCTTCTGCCAGTTGATTATTGGTGTTGGGTTGGAATGGAATTGTTGTGCATACTAGCAAGAGGCACAAAAAAGCCGCCATGCCAGTTGCTCGCATGTTGTTTACACATCGGCGATAAGCCTTGAATGCTACCCTCAATTTATCAGTAATCCAATGTTTGGTTGAGGTTACTGCTGGCTTCACATTATGGGCGCAGATTTTATTGATATAACAGCAAGTTTAGAGATGGGTTCAAGTGCTACATCCGTTGTCCATATAAATGATGGCAGGTAGAACAGCGGTCTTTCTTGGAGCAATATTGCTTACCATGGTCGCCCTTCCTCTGAGTGCAAGTGCTTACAATAGCGGTGGTATTGAAGCATCAGAGGCACAAGTCGCCATGATTCCTTCCACTGGACTAGCAGTTGGCGACTCAGTGACTTTTTTCCTAACTTTAACCAACACTCAACAAGGTGAAGCGAACAATGTCGGTTATGCATTTTACAAGAATCAATTAAACAATAACAATAAATTTGTTCAGGATGTAATAGATATTTCTGGTGACACCTCAGAAACGGTAAGTGCTACTTGGGATGGTTTACTAGAAACTGACGACAAAATTTGGATTACCTTCGAATATCCGTTTAATAGCGGCAACGAGGTCTCATTCTTTGTCGAATTTGATGTCGCTGGATTACCTAATTTACGAATAATGGAAACCATACTAACACCTGCTACAGAGATATATGCAGGGGATACTATAGAAATTTCATCATTAGTAAAAAATACTGGTACTGAGCCAGCATCAGCGAGTCAATTAGAGGTAAATTTACCGGGCTCAGTAAACGATCAAATGATTAGTACTGCTAGTTTGACACCAGGGCAGGAAACTTGGGTCAATACTTCTTTTACCGCCCCCGCAACTGGTTCCTACACAATTTATGTAACTCCAGATTATAATGATGAAGTGACTGAAGCATCTGAACAAAGCAAAACCATTGAGGTTGCTATGGTTGTAAAACCACGTATGGATATATATCACGTCGGTGACTTAGAGGTGACGCCTAATTCAGGTTCGGTCAATGGTCCATGGTTTGTTAACGGAACAATCGGTAGAATAGGAGACAGCGGTACTACAGAAGTTACTATGTGGCTTGAAATTGCCCACATGGACGGGATGGTAGTTTCCCCGCCATTTACCGTTTCCTTAGTTGGTGGAGCTGAAACTCAACAATCTTGGTCAAATAATTTTGATGATAATTTGATTGGCTCGCTTGGACCGGGAAGTTATCAAATCACTGCAGTCATCGACCCATTTGGCGATGGTGAATTTACCCAAGAAGACACTACTAACGATAGGCAATCTTCGAACTTAATAAAACTAGAATCACCAGATGTATTGGTCGATTCCATAGCCTTAGCCTCGACACCAGTAGTACAAGCAGGCGATAAGGTGACTTGGGGGGTAACTGTAACAAACCTGGGCGGAGTACAAGTAAGTGGCAATCTAGCATACACTTTTGAAGGAGTCTCAGCAAACTCGGAAATAATAGTACTAAATGCTGGAGAGTCGCTATATTGGACAAAAGAATTGTCAACTGGAGCAGGGTCTCACACTGCTAATTTTGTTGCAGAGTGGACGCCATCAGGCGATTCATTAGACAGAGACTTGACCAATAATATCGCCACTAATTCTATTTCAGTTGAGTCAAAACTCGTCCTGAATTGGGCGGGCTCATCACTACGAATTCTTGACTTGAATAGAGAATCAGCGGAATTGCCTCTGGATGAAGGTGAAGAATACATCTTTGCAATAAATCTAACCAGTCAAGAGTTGGGCGATTTAACTATTGATTGCTATGATGCGACCTCTAATTCACTAATTGTTACAATCCCAGTAAATGTTTCTGAAATCAGTCAGAAAGTATCTTTAGAATGTCAATTTACCGCAACCGCACCTTCTACAACCATACAAATGACGCCTTCTGACCCCGCAGTTACCAGTACCTACACTCGAAAACTGTCTACCACTTCCACCGTTTCTGATTCAGTTGAGAGTGAAAATTCAGGAATGGGTACAGCAGCTTTAATTGGTCTTGCAGTGATTGCCTTACTTGTCATTTTTGGACTTGCCATATGGTTGACTAGAGAGTCAGAAGAAGAAGTAGAACGAGATATTTTCGAATATTGTCCTGCCTGTGACGGAGAATTGGAAGGTGACGAGAATCGCTGTCCCCACTGTAATTTTAATCTGGCTAAGGCGAGAAAACAATTCCATTCATGCCACGAATGTGGAGAATCAGTACCAGATCTAATGGATAATTGCCCGTATTGTGGTGTTGAGCAAGATGTTTCATCGTTCTTTGAACAACGGCAACGTCGAGAAAGAAAAGTTGTACCCAAAGAAGAGGTTGCATTACCAGAAATTGATGATAATGCAGTGGTCACTGGGACGGAAGACTTTGACGAGACCGTTAAGGAGTTTGGTTATGATGAGGAGCAATTTGGTGATTTCTGGGATGAGAACATCGCTACAGCAGAAGCCGAAATTGCCGAAATTGAACAATCGTATGAAGAAGAAGAAGTTTCCACTGAAGGACTTACTCCTGAAGAGATTGAAGAATTCGACTCACAGGTCACTACTCGTCTAAAGGGGCTCAAGGAGATGAGTGCAGGAGTACAAGATCTTGACGAAATGCTTGCATCCAAAGGAGAATTAGTTTCTCATAAGGACGACGGTGCAGATTTATCTGCAAGTGATGCAGAAATAAGAGGTAGAATCTTTGAATTAACTGGAGAAGATGGAGTAATGCCAGGTGACCAGGTTAACATTGGACTTGGGATTTCTGACTCTTCATTGGCAGGCAATGAGATTGAAGAAACCAGTTCCGACTTTACTGTCGAGGATGAGGATGCTCCGATTGCTAAGATTAAGGCGACTGATGAATTACAACCTGCAAGGCAAAAACCGAAGCGGCGTCAATCATCAAAAAAGACTGCTGAATGTGGCTCTTGTGGCGCTGAAATACCAATTATGGCCAAAGAGTGCCCTGTTTGTGGCGCTGAATTTGAGTGATGTCCGTCGGCTTTCATAGGGTTCGTCATTGCGTGAGCTCGGCCACCATGTGCGTCATCCGGACAGTTGCGGATTGAATTGTACACTTCAAACCCACGCTCGATTAATCACTTATTTGATAACCAAGTTGGGTGTCGCAGAACCATGAGGAGGTACAGTCTAGCAGTGTTCCTCATATCGACGTTTATGCTATCCAGCCTATCTGGATGTCTTGGCTTACTACAAGCTAGAGAAACCATAGAAAACATGAGGGAACCAGTTGAAAGAGTGTCTTACCCAGATAAAGTGGATATGACTCATACTTTCACTACTATCTCAATTCAACCCTACTCGAATTTTACATCATTTCCAATAGATGACACGGTTGAAAGAATCGAGATATACTTCAAAGTAACAATGAGTGGTTCAGATCAAATTTCCTGTTTTGATGAGGCTCTAAGTAGCGAATTAAGATATGTAAGAGCCGAAGTTACTACTCCTTCAGGTGCAGCCATTTGGTCACAAGATGTTTGCCAAGATGTAACTCCGACAGTAGAAAACTTTGAGCCAGACCCGTCGTTTGAATCTGGAAACTGGGACTTAAACGTAGAATCTAGAGGTTGGGGCGAGACTACTATTGGGGCCTTACAAGACAATTTCATAATTGTAATAACGATACACAGGGTATGTCAACAGTACCCTCTCGAGCCACCGTGTGACAAATGATTATTCCGCAAGGGATTCATTACAGGCATACTTTCTAGAGCAATTCTGACATTTCCCAACTCGTTCATGGTTTCGCTTTGCACCACCAATAACCATCAGTCGTTGTATTTCTTTTACCTCATCAAACAATTCTTTCTTGGCATTATCGTCCCACATGACTTGGTGGATATCTTCATTTCCATACCTTAAGATGCCGTATGGAGTGGTTCTTTTGGTATTAATTTCAACTAGGTGGATATATGCTAGAACTTGTCTTCTATGCGATGTGTGAGGTCGTTTTGGAACCCTGCCAGTCTTTTGTTCGATAGGGATAAATTCCCCATCAATTATGACAATTTGATCAGGCCTTCCTCTTATTCCAGTGACATTATCAATAAGTAAACCAGCAGATTCCTCATCATCGGAATATGCTACTTCAGTACCTTGTTTTAACCCTACATCTTTTCTTGCTAACTCGGATTCATTTTCAGTTATCAACGCACGTTGCAATTGCCATGAAGCAGCTAAAGTCCACAGCATTGCTAACACAATGAGGATAAAGCCGGCTTGTTTTCTGTTATCTGCTCCGTTTAAAGCAATCGAATGAATTCCGAGCAAGATTGCTGCGAACAGCAAACTTGTCTCCACTTTACCAGCCTCAAACCACCCTCCTTCAAAACCTTCAGGTTCCCACTCTGGTTGCAGAGTTTTTGTCTCTTGAATTAGCTCACTTTTTTGTTGTTTAAGCGTCACATCAAAACCAAGCCAGTCACGCCATGGAATGGACACTGCAATAATGCCAGCAAGTAGTACAGTAAGGCTCCACATAGCAAGATATTTGGCAATATCTTTTGGATATAATGCCACGTCGTCGATACTCATGAACGCAATAGAATCAATGACTATTGCAATTATTACAGTAAACCACCATGTCCAAATAATCATATGACGTTTGAATTGACTTTGTTTAATTTTGAATTCAGATACTCTTTCATGTATTTGTGCATGCTTTGTTTTGCCAGAATTGATAGCATCCCCCTGGCCAGAATTACCTTTTTTGGCTAACTCCCAAGACAGTGGGCAATATGTGTGACGTTCAATGTCACTAGCACTTACTTTGGCCAAATTATTATTGTTATCTCGCCAAAAGCCATCTTTACTTTTCTTGGCTGTCGAGGGGTCAAATTGTGAACCTATGCCGTGGTTAGTCACATCCCCCATATGGGTGCGTTTGATGACTTGAGTCTTGTAATCTTCGCCAATTTGTTCCAGATTTTTCCTTCGAAATGTGATTTATGGAAATCTGTGATGTTGCGAAGCGGTTTAATATGGGGGTCAAGTCGGTCGAATGCAGAGGTCATTTCATGTCTGAAGAAACAAGTCTATTGTTACCGTTTGAAACCTATGAAGAAAATGCTGTAAATATTGGTACTCAACAGAAGAGTGCGGATATGGCTAGATTCATTGATACGGTAAGAGATGACGGTCTTTATTTGCTAGACGTCAATATGACTGACTCCAGAATTAGAACCACTGCAGAGTTCTTGAATAAATTTGAAGCTCCGAGAATTATGGTTGTTTCAGCAAGGCAATATGGACAAAGACCTGCTCGAAAATTCGCAGAAGCAGTTGGTGCTCACTCGGCAGTTGGAAGATTTATTCCAGGCTCTCTAACTAACCCTGCTCTACGTTCATATGTTGAGCCTGATATCCTATTTGTTACTGACCCTGCTGCTGACCAACAAGCACTGAAAGAAGCAGTAAATACTGGCTTGCCGGTTGTTGGAATTGTTGATGCTAATAACAATCTAAGAAATGTAGACATCGCAGTTCCAGCCAACAACAAAGGTCGTCGCTCTCTAGCACTGGTGTACTGGTTGTTAGCAAGAGAGGTCTTGAAAGTACGTGGCGCAACCACAGACGAAGATTGGGCAGCAGCACAAGATGTTGAAGAATGGCAATCTACTTTCTGATTGTTTTACCAGTAACCCAGATTATTTGTCGCTTCGGCGATATACATGGCACCACTAGCAACTATCGCGACTAGTATACCAGTACTGATTACTGATTGCTTCCATTTTGTTAGCCAACGTTTACCCAAATTGACTCCTAAAATTGCCGATGCCACCAAACATGGTATCAGAATTAATTCGTCAAGTATTGCACTTCCCTCAAACATAATGTAAATCGGAATGCGAGTAAGGTCTACTGCTAGAGCTAAGACACTTGCAGTTGCTGCATAGGCAACCTTGTCTGGTAACCGTTTTTGTAGAAACATTGCCCTTAATGCACCTTGATGACCTGTTAAGCCACCAAAGAAGCCTGAGCCAAACCCGCCGATTCGATCTTCTGAATCTGGTAGCCTAATTTTTGTCCATTTCTCAGTAACTGATAGAACTGGTAGAATCACTAGTGCTATTCCAACAACCAGTAGCAATGGGTCTGAAGGTATGTAAGAATGCAATACTGCGCCAATTATAGCACCGATTACTAAAGCCCATCCATAGTGCTTTACCGCAGAAAAATCAACACTTGATTTCAACAATTTAAATTTCCAAGCATTATGTGCACCATGAATAATGGCAACAACAGCGATGGCTTCATGTGGTGGTAACCAAAATAATACCACAGGAGTCAACATTGTTGCTAGGCCAAAGCCTGCAGGTACTGTTAATGCTGCAGCCAGCAAAGTGATAACCATGCTCACTACAATTAAGACAAGTTCCATGGACTATTCAACGTCAGACAATGAATAAATCTGTCTAAATAGATAGTCCTGTGTTTCATCTGTTATATTGTCTAAATTTATCGGGAATCATAGTGTATATGTCGGTTGAACCTTTTTCTATTAGAATACGATGCCAAGTGATATGCTAGGGAGTGATAATCACGCCCAGTTGCTCTCTTTTGCCAGTTTTCTTCCGGAAACAAAAGTAGCGACAACATCATTTGCATCACCAGATGATTTGCCGCGTTCGCTAGATTTTGTCCGATTAACCGGCATTTTAGCTCATCGTGAGGTATCAGACGGTGAAGGAAGTTTTGAATTAGCCGTAGGGGCTGCTAAAAAGGCTCTTTCAAGGACTGACATAGAACCTAGGGACATTGATTTGGTGATTAATTGTTCAGTTAGTAAGATGGATGGCAAACTTCGTCAACACCTATCACCAAGTTTTGCTACTTTAATTGCTAATGAATTGCAAATTACCAACGCACAAACCTTTGACGTTTCTAATGCATGTGCGGGTATGTTAACTGGATTGATGATTGCTGAATCAAGAATTAACAGTGGTCAATGCAAGTATGCTTTGGTTGTATCGGGGGAGCACATTACTCCCATTATTGATGAAGCCAAGAGAAGAAATTTGTATCTCCACCCGCGCGCAATCGCCTCACTAACTGTTGGTGATGGGGCAGCAGCGTATATCCTTGGACCTTCTAAGGAAGCCGGAAGAATAAGATTTAGTGAGCCATTTACTATGGCACAATACAACAGGCATTGTATCGGCCAAGCCTGTAAATCACATGCTGGTCCACAGATGAGAACTAGAGCTAAGGATTTGCAAAACGGAATTATTGATAATTTAGGAGATTTTCTTAAGAGGTCAATTGATTATATGGAACTCAAATGGGATGAAATAGATCATACTTATTCTCATCCAACAACTCCCAAAGCAGTCAAAAAAGGTGCAAAAGTAGCGGTTGAAATGATGGGAGAAATCAATTTCTTGCACAACAATAGCGCGGAAACTGCTAACACTGCATCGACTACCCATGGTGTTCAACTAGAAATCTCGCAAAATAGCGGCTACCTAAAGTCAGACGAAACAGCATTGTTGGTATCATTTGGTTCAGGCCTTGCCATCCTAGCTGTGCATTTTAAACTACCAAAGGGGGTGGAAAATTGGTCGTAATGCTGTCTTGGGAAAGTAAGAAAATAGGCTATACCGGTTTGCTAAAGTCCACCCTTAAGTTGGCTAAAAAGGCCATAAGTAATGCAGGAATTAAGCCCGATGAAATCGGTTTAGTAGTGCATGGTGGTGTATATAGAGAGCACTTTAGGACCGAACCAGCATTTGCTACTCACATCCAAGGCGACTTAGATATCCACTGTCATGGGATTGAACTTGATAGCCGGTCATGTTTCGCATTTGATGTCACAGATGGTAGTTGTAGCCCACACGTTGCTATACAATCAGTTGCCGATTTATTACCGGCTCTTTCAACCAATTATGCCTTGCTGTGTATTGGGGATGATCGTCCGACGAAATATTGTGATTGGGAACATGAGTCTTATTGTGTCGTCGCGGTAATTGGACTATCGGGTGACGGCCCTAAATGTGAATCAATAATTCACGACAACTCAAATTTAACTCCAAATGCAACCACAACCGGCTATTTTGATCAAAGTATCAAAGGAAATAAATTTGTTAATGCAGGAACGGTTGAATTCCTTGAACAACAGTCAAGCAAGAACTTCTTTCAAGGTCACCAAAATTGGTTATCAGGCAAACACATGCACGAATTTTTACAGTTAATCAACAAACATGATGATACACTAGAACATCGTATAGTAGACCGCTCGGGTAAGTCAACAACTGCCAAGTGGGTGTTCTAAGTATGGAACTAAAGCGCAGTAAAGAAGATAATTTCTTGTTAGCCTTCTTGGTAGTATTATGCTTGTATCATATCATTGCCAGATTTGGCTTAGCGGTTGACCTTCAATGGCATACCGATATTGGCCGGGATGAATTATTCACTCCGCCACACATAATGATTCTAGCCGGAATAATTCCAACAAGTATCATGCTCGTGTCATACATTTTGTGGAATAGTTTTATTTCGAAAAATCCTGAGAAGACAGGCTTTTTTATCGGCCCATTTGTTGCTCCAACAAGTCTATGGATGATGGTTTGTGGCTTAATCACCCTTGTTTTTGGAGGGTTATATGATGATTATTGGCACACCTCATATGGAGTAGATACAACAATAATTACGCCTCCACACATCTGGACTTTTGCTGGTGGAATGTTAGTAGAAGTAGCAACAATTGTCCTAGCATTACAAATGAAAAACCGACTAAAAGAGGCGACTCCTAAATGGCTTAACTTGGTAATCATCGCAACTTTATGGGCCTTAGTGTATCATTTTCATCTTGCTTTTGCTAACTTCTTAGATCCCCGTGTCTGGTCGCTTAATATCTTTAATTTCCAAATCATGTTGCACATCATTTTTGCCGGCGCATCACTGATAATATTCCTACCCTTAGCCGACAGATTACTCGGTAAAAATGGTGCTTTAGCTTTGTCCAGTTTACTACTAGCATCGCAATTATTATTCCTTACCTTGGTGCCAATTTTAGTCGAGTCAATGATGACCAGTGAGCATTATTTCCGGCCCGGCTCGCCTCATACAGTCTGGGCTGCACAATGTTTACCTTGGCTATTATTGCCAATTCTTTTAGCAACAAAGCGGTATTCAGTATTACAAAACCCCAACAGACTTATTGCTCTAGTAATTGTTGTCGATGCGGTATGGTTGCCGACTTTCATCGATTATATTCCTTCTGAAATCGGCTTGTTTAATACCATTCTATCAGTTGTGATTACTGTACTTGTATTACGTGGATTTATCTTTTTTAGTCAAGGTTTTGGTGCAGCAATTGAACGTTTATCGGCAGACAAAATGATTACTCTTAGTAAGCAATCTTCGCCTACCACAAAGATGACAGTAGCAGGGGTTTTCTTGCTGCTTATTTTTACTCCATTAGCAAGTGGTCACGTAATTCATTTATCTGAAGAAGGTGAGGGATTAGATGCGCCAAAGAGATTCCTTATTGATGTCAATGAAACTTATGTCTGGGTTGAATTTATGATTTGGCCACCAAAGGCATTGATTGAAACGGAAGTATCAATCTTGCCGGCAAATAATGAAACTAGTGATGTCACGAATGCATGGATTGAGCTGGTTTATCCAACCGAAAAAGACACTGTTAGGATGCGGACTAATTTCGAGGATAGAAATAATCATTCGATATGGAATGGACAGGTTAATTTCCCATTTTCTGGCAATCAAACATTAGAGGTCTGGTTAGAGGTTAATGGCCAATCAAGTTTTACAGAAATCCCGGTTGATGTCGACGGTCCGCCTTTGTTACCCGTATGGCTGGCTTGGTTCTTGGCCATTTCTTGGCCGGCATTAATGGTTTTAATCTGGAGAAATATTTCTCATAAATAACGAGGTGGAAGTATGAAAATAGCGGTTACAGGTGCTACTGGTACACTTGGTAAGGCAATTATGTTTAGGCTTAGAGAAGCCGGTTATTCTGTTATCGGTATCGGTAGAAATCAAGCAAAAATTACCGCTATGCAAAGCCAAAATTTCGTTATGAAAAGATGCGATATAGGCAATTTAGCAGAGTTGACTACCGCATTAACAAATTGTAATGTGATTATCCATTGTGCAGCTTATGCAGCACCGTTTGGCAGCAAAAAGCGATTTTTCCAAACCAATGTTGAAGGAACAAAAAATGTCTACAAGGCAGCGCAACAAAATTCAGTTTCTCGTATAGTGATGATATCTTCGGCCTCAATTTTTGACCGTATGACTCACGACAAGCCACACACAGATGCAACACCGGAACTAAAATATAGACCAAAACACCACTATGGAGCAAGTAAGTATGATGCTGAATTGTTCTGTTTATCACAACCAAAACATCAGTGGATAGGCCTTAGACCTAGAGCGGTATTTGGGCTTGGAGATCAAACACTACTGCCTCGATTAAAGCGACTAATCGGTAAAAACAATTACTGGACTATCGGTGAGGGAAAGGGACTTATCGATGTCACTTGCCTGGCAAATTTCGTTGATGCTGTTTGTCTTGCCATTGAGGCGCCAGAGAGTAGTTTAGGTAAATTTTACAACATTTCTAATGGCGATCCACGAACTTTCAATTCGATTATGCAGACCTATACTGACAAGCTTCCAGGAAACTATCGGCAGCGTAAACTGCCCTATTGGCTAATTTTCATTCTCGCTCATCTTGCCAGTGCTGTAGCGTCAATAATACCGGGTAAGCCCTATGAGCCAACCCTGACACCATATGGTCTAAGACAGGTCACAGGCACGTTAACACTCGATATATCAGGTGCTAAGACAGCCCTTGATTGGCAGCCAATAAAAACCTTCGAGCAAGGTATGGAGGAGTTGGAATGAGTAAACTTAGAACTCTGTTTCGTTACTTTGTTACCCCAAAGAAATTCCACAGCCGACAACGTATTGAAAAAATCCAGCGCAAGGGGATGAAGCGACAAGTAAGATTTGTCAGGAAGAATTCCCCATTTTATGCCAGGCATTGGCAAGGTCTATCAGATGATGAATGGGCAAAATTCCCACTTATTGACAAATCGATTATGATGGACAACTTGGCTGATTTGTTGACGGTTAGGCTAGATGTGAATCACGCCAAACAACTAGCCGATAAGGCTGAACAGAATCGTGATTTTTCTCCCAAAATTGGCCCGTATTCAATCGGTTATTCCTCTGGCACTAGTGGCTCAAGAGGTATGCATTTCATCAGTGAACAAGAACAGGCTTCATGGGCAGGTTTCATGCTATCTAGAGGTCTTGACGGTTCAATATTTGAGCGCTATAAAATTGGGTTAATTTTACGCGCTAATTCCAATACCTTTGAGTCGGTTGGTTCAAACCGAATTAAATTCAGTTTTTACGACCTAATGAAACCGCTGGATGAACTACATGACAGTATCATCAAGGATGAACTTGACATACTGATGGGCCCGCCAAGTGTGTTGAGTTATTTTGCTGATATTGATTCCCCAATCAAGGTGAGAAAAATGGTCTCAGTTGCTGAAGTCTTAGAGGATGTCGACCGGGCAAAAATTGAGCAGCATTTTGGTTTAACCTTACACCAATTCTATTCTTCAACAGAAGGAGAAATTGCGGCTACTTGCGAGCATGGTACATTGCATTTGAATGAAGATTTGATGGTGATTCAAAAAGCATGGATCGATGAGGAAAAAGGTTGGTACCATCCAATAATCTCAGATTTTAAACGTAAAACACAACCAATAATTCGTTACCGGCTCAATGATATTTTGGTAATTTCCAACAAAGTATGTCCTTGCGGCGATACAAGGGAAGTTATTGATTCGATTATGGGTCGTTCTGATGATATGTTTCACTTAACCAAAGTTGACGATACGCCAGAGTTAGTAGTACCAGATATGATTCGCCGAGCAATAATGCAAATGAGTGATGAAATTACCGATTATATCGCCATCCAAAAGGCACCTGACCAAATTGAAATTCAACTCAAACCTGAAGGATTAACCGACCTTTCAATGGCCGGTTTTGATAAATTATGGAACTCTAAGAATCTCCAGCCAGTACAAATTGAAATTACTCCATACACACATGTTCCTTCGGCGACTAAACTAAGAAGAATTTATCGTCAATTCCATTGATTCAGTGAGTAGGCAGTGTACTGGGGGACTGAACACCCATTGTACTTCTCCATAATGTCTTG
>QXXX01000072.1 GCA_009887195.1 Candidatus Poseidoniales archaeon
GTTTATTTCAAAATCTGTTAGCAATGATTCGGAAGTTAGTTGAACTGAATGTTTACCTCTATATTCAGAGAAGGAAAACTTAGCAATGTCATCAAAAACAGTTGCTCCATTATTCAAATTTGAATCCCATGAGTATGATGTAATTAGACCGGCACCATCAGAAGCATGTAATTTTGGTGCTGACAATATGTCGACACTAGCTGATGTGACCGTTTCATCATTGGGTATGTAGAAACTCCCATCAGTAGTATTAACCGAATTTACCCCATCTTTGAATTCTATAACAACTTCAGATGAGCCATCTGAAAAAGTAGTCACAGTACTAGCTGCTGCAAAGGGGGTTAGAATCATTAACAAAGTCAAAAAAAGTGAAGTTTTTATCTGGTTTTTTTCAATCGCCATGCTATCGCCTACACACTACCAAAGGGTCTATCACTAAAATACATCGCTTTTTCGAGTGATAAAGGCTCAATTCGTCATTATTGGTTTGACACAATAACAAATTGCTTTTCTGGAGATTGTTTCTTCAATAAATTAAGGCCAATAAACCGTTGTCACCTAATTTGAGAGCAAAATTACCACTCACAGAAACCGGTTTGTTCGACCCTAAAGTATTGCAAACTTCCTGAATCTACGAATTCTAGTAAAACCATGATGCAGCAAAACCCCATGATGAAATCTATTTTATCGCGTGACTTCTTCAACTAGAAACTATTGCCCTTGTCATGGAACCTTATTCCAAAGAGCCTGTTACGCTAATTGAGCACGTTTTTCCAGGAGACACCAATGACCATGACACCTTATTTGGTGGCAAACTATTGTCGATAATGGATAAAGCTGGTGGAATATCATGTTCTAAATTTGCCCATCGTGAATTTGTTACTATTTCGATAGACACGCTGAAATTTATTGCCCCTGCCAGACAAGGCGACTTGCTAGAAGTGACTGGCCAGGTAGTCTACACTAGCACTCACACCGCATGCTCAAAAGTGACTGCTTTTGCCGTAAGTAAAGCAACATGGGAAAAGAAGAAAATCTGTGAAGGATACTTTTTCTTTGTGGCGATTGATTCAATGATGCGGCCAATACCAATACCGCAATTTGTTGTCGAAAATGATGATGAACAAATTGAATGGGACAAAGCAAAGCGAATAAGATCTAACATGGTTGATCAAAAGTAATTGTTAGTAGCCCGTAAATTGATTTGAAGGTACTCGGTGGGATAGACATGACTGTATTGAATGTGGCAATGTTTGGCAGTGATGAATTAGCCAAAGATGTTGCCAAAGCAACTGACCAAAGGGATGTTCATACTTATGTTCACAAAGAATTAACCAATGGTGAAGCAAAAATCATCTCAATAATTAGACCGGCAAAATTCCCTGAACGCTTACGTCCATTATTGAATGCAATCTCTGCAGGCAGAGTAGGTCTGATAGAAATAAATGAAGTAGATGCAACTCTAGGAGAGGTTATAGTTGCATTTGCCAGTTCCAGTATCAAACGAGGAATTGCAGTTATCAGACCGTTAGATGGTGGATGGGTTGACCAAGATATGGTTGAGAAAATGTTCATGCAAGCTGGATTGGATGGCTGGCAATTTATGCAACCTGATGGATTAGAAATTAGAAACCAACTTTACGTATTGATGGACGAGATTAATGATGAGTTAATCCAATCAGCACAATCACCGTTAGTCGTTAGTATCGACCAATACTTCAATGTCAAAGGCATCGGACTAGTTGCGATTGGTTACGTGCAATGTGGTACCCTGAAAGTTCATGATGAATTACATATATTACCGGCTAAAGGTAATGGAAGTACAAAATCACTGCAAGTAATGGATGATGACGTACCTGAGGCTCGTTCAGGAGACCGAGTCGGAATCGCACTTAGAAATGCCAAAGAAGAATCGCTCAGTAACGGATCAATCATCGTGAAGCCGGCGCTGGTAGATAAAAAAACCAATACTGATATCCCATTGTCGGTAATTGAACACAAGTCATCTAAGCTAAAATTATCTACTTCTCCGTTTCAAAAGCGCCAATTAGCCCAAGGTGACGTAATACATGTCAGCCTAGACTTGCAGTTTATTGTTGGAAGAATCAAATCAGTAGATGGAGATAATTTGATCGTTGAATGGGAATCTCCCCTCTATGTTAGGAGAGATAATCCTGAGCAAGCCATTATTTCTCAATTGGACTCAAAACCAAGAATTATCGGTTCGGCTGAATTGCATCAAAATCAATAATTCGGCCAAAATTAACCACCCGAAATAACGGGTTATATTGGAGTAAATTTGCGGTGGTTTGATAACCTAGACAATATGCTTTGATTATTGGGATGCACTCTTCTAGCCGCGTAGCATATTCATCAACTGAGTCAAATGATGTTAAAATCGACTCGTTATACCTTGATGGTGCCGTAGGAAAAGTAGTTGCAACTATCGATGAGAGAATGTTAAGTTTGGAAACCAGAACTGGACATGCATTGGACATAAAGTTACATTCAATTAACCGAGTACACCACCATCATACAAGATTAGTTCCCGGCTATTTTGCCGCCGCAGGACTGGCATTAATTTGGTCTAGTATCCGCATATTCTCTAGCCCAATGGTGCAAGCGGCAACCATGCTTTCAGGTATTGGTTTGATGATTGGATGGGCAGTAACTCGAAAACCTACATTGACCATTGACACGGAAGTTGGTGATTGTCACGTGATTACTGGCAATGACTTTTCTTTACTAAAGGTAAACACAATTCTAATGAAACTACAACGTGGTTTTTCGCTCAGTGATGCTGTTGATGGATTAGAATTGCTTGAGGGTGACACGAGTTATCCACGAAATTCTTCACTTGAGCAACATGAAGTACCTGTTAGTGTGGTTGAAGTTAGTAGGCCCGAATCAATCGCTAGTTTTCTTTCGACCGACCTTGCTGAATCAGTAACAGCAGAGGCGGAACCGGGTTTTTCACTTGATGCAGAATTATTTGACTTTGATATGCCAGTACAATCAAGCCCAGAACCAGCACCATCTTGGTTGAATCAGCCTACTGGCCCACGAGCTCAACGTTCTCATGCTGGTGATGCGCTAGTCCAAAGAGGCATCAACAATGTGACCGATCGTAGGGAACGCCAAAGCAGAGAATCTATGCCGATGTTCAATGCTTTGAATGTAGATTTAACAACTGTGCCGACTCAACAAAATAATGCCGTGGCAAATCGTGGCATTCTACCTCAAAGCGATAATTACAATTTGGAAGCTGGTCCTGCACCTATGCCGGAACTTTTACCAAGTTTTTGGAACCGAGATGGTTATCACAACCCCAATGAGCAAAGTCATGATATTCATGAAGACGGATTCTCTGCTTTTTCATCCCCTGACCAATTACTTGGCAATATTGACGAGAATGGCGACGTGGTAGAATCACTTGTCGCAACTGCTAGGAGGTCTTCACAAACAAAGAGGACTGTCACATCACAGGACAACCCAACTATCAATTCAAAAACAACCTTGTTAAGAAGAAAAACACCTCTAAAAAATTCTAGGCTTATCAAGAAAAAAGGTCAAACTGGTGCACGAGAATCTTTGAGAAATAGACTGGTACCATCCCAAATTAGAGAAGCTGTTAGTTCAGTATCCAACCGTATTATTAGCAGCCTAGAGCAAGGAGTCCAAGCCAATTCGCTAAGAGAACGTTCTGATGAAGCAATGGAGCAAGAATTAGAGTCATTCAGCAACTTAGCAAAGGAAGGTCTGCTACCCGATGAAAAGGTAAGGGAACTTGAAGAAACTACTCGAAGAAGAAAAGCGATCATAGAGCAAAATCAACAAGAATTAGCCGAACATGAAGGACAATTTTCGTGGCAAGAATTGGTGGATTCTGAAGACCATCACAGTTCTACTGCCGGTAAAGGTGGACTACCAAGAATCGATTTGTGACTACCCAACAATGGCTCTAAACTGGGATAATCTTTCAGTAAATACGTCATTATCCAACGATAGCAGACCACTGGTTCCGAAGGATTCCAATGTGAAACTAGCAGTTACTGTGGCCCTTACTAACGCCTCTCTTAGCTCATCCCTAGAGACATCTCCCGAACCCGATGCCAGATATGCAGCAATTGTGCCAGCAAAGGAATCCCCACAGCCTGTAGGGTCGACCACTAATTCGGTTGGATAGGCTGGCAGAGCAATCATCCCACCTTGATGAAAAGCGATAACACCGTGTTCGCCTTTCTTTATTACTAAACTATTACAATCTACCATGGAAATTAATTTCTTAGCTGCTCTTACCAAGTTATCGTCATCCGCTAACATCTTTACTTCTCCATCATTGATTATTATCAAATCAACACTCTTCATAACCGAAAGCAAATCATCCCGAGCAATCTCAATCCACAGATTCATTGAATCAAGCATAGAGAGTCGTTTACCATGGGCTTGCTTCAATACTTGGGCTTGTAAGGCTGGAACAAGATTAGCACAGAATAACACTGTGGGTTCTGTTGATGATTCTGGGACTTTTGGATTGAAGTCACCAAATACATTCAAGTGCGTATCGTGGGTTTCCGCAACGCCCATATCTCCATGATAAGAGCCCTCCCAGCGGAAGGTTTTGCCATCAGCAATCTCAAGTCCAGATAAATCCAAACCTTGGTTTTCTAACATTTCGATGTCTGATTCTAAAAAATCTTTACCAACTACGCCGACTAAGCCTATTTTGGATAAATTGAGATAATTTGCATGGAAACGGCTAGCAATCCCTGCATATACTGCTGAACCACCAAGTGCATCCTCGACCTTACCTGCTGGAGAACTTACGCTATCATAGGCTATACTGCCAACCATCAATACATCCATAGAATCACCCTAACCGAGTAACTCCTGATGGTTATCGATATATTGTATTGTAATGTCACCATTGATGAAATCTTTTTCATCCATAATTCTTCGATGCAATGGTATCAAGTGTTGTACTCCAGTGATCTGTGTTTCATCTAGAGCTGTGCGCATTCTTCTAATTGCATCTTCTCTATCTCTGCCCCAGGTTAGTAACTTGGCCAGTAATGAATCAAAACAACCAGGCATTTCGTATCCTGGATGGGCATGTGTATCACACCTAACCCCAAAACCAGAGGGGAAATGGCAGTCCCACAATCTACCTGGGCTAGGCACGAAATCTTTGGGGTCTTCAGCATTTAATCGGCATTGAATCGCATGGCCTCGCCATGTTATATCCGCTTGCTTAAGTGGCAGATCTTCACCTTGAGCAACCCTTATGCCCAGTTCAACTAGATTATGTCCGGTTAAGAGTTCAGTAACTGTATG
Organism: Candidatus Poseidoniales archaeon; assembly: GCA_009887195.1. Classification (GTDB taxonomy): domain Archaea; phylum Thermoplasmatota; class Poseidoniia; order Poseidoniales; family Poseidoniaceae; genus MGIIa-L1. Next base: position 5,335 of record QXXX01000072.1, read on the forward strand.
TTCTACCTGAACTCTTGGATTAACTTCTAAAAAGTAAAAATCACCATTGGCATCTCGTAAAAATTCGAATGTCGCTAGGCCTTTGTAACCAACTGATTCTGCACCCCGGCAGACTAAGTCACCAATTTCTGCCCGCTTATCTTCAGATAACCATGGCCCTTCTTCAACCAGTTTCTGATGTCGCCTTTGAATCGAACAAAACCGTTCACCAAAATGTATTGCGTTTTTACCATCACCAAGTACTTGAAATTCTACGTGTTGAGCACCTTGAATATACTTTTCAACAAAAACTCGCTCATCACCAAAGGCTGATTTAGCTCGCGACATGCATAATTTTAGCGCACTAGCAAATTGTGATTCCTCTTCTACAATTTGCATACCAATTCCACCGCCACCAGCTGCTGCTTTAATTATCACAGGGTAACCGATTTCCTTTGCTAGAGCATCGGCAACTTTTGCATCTGAAATTGGCTCTGAGGACCCTTTAGCAACTGGTAGGCCTGCTGCTTCCATTGCAGCTCTTGCTTCGATTTTATCACCAAGTAAAGAAATAACTTCACTAGATGGGCCGATGAAAGTAATACCTTCTTCGGTCAATCGCTTGACAAAATGCGAATTCTCAGCTAGAAAACCATAACCAGGATGGACGGCATCGCATCCTAATTCTTTCGCAGCAGTGATTACCGACTCAATATCCAAATAGGAATCTAGTGGATTTGCCCGATAATTTGGATAAGCAACATCAGACATCATCACGGGTAGTGATAAGCGGTCTTCTTTACCATGGATAATCGCAGCCTCGATACCCATGTCGCGAAGAGTCCGCAATATTCTGAGGGCTATTTCTCCCCGATTCGCTATCAAGACCCGCTTGAATCCCATAACCCGAGGTAAACCAAGACAATCTATGAGTGAAACGGTTGTTTAACATTGCTAACCTGCTGTTTAGAAAGTCCGGATTTCGGTGGAAAATACCTGCAAAGGGTAAAAAAAGGGACAAAAAATCCGGAAAAGTTTATTTTTGTAGCATATCTTGATAACCTATTAGTATGATGGCACATTATGTCGAACGATGATAAAACCGGTGCGCAAATTGTCGCCGAATATGGCGGTAAAGATTTGAATAGAGATGGTCGAGTAATCAATTTGGTAGTTTGCGGTAATTCCAAATTTTACGATTATTCATGGCTTGAAAACGAACTTGATGAATGGGTGGAACAATATGCTTATCCTGATATGATTATCATTGGTGGAGCAAGTGGTGTTGATTACCTTGCTGAACGTTGGGCAGATAACCAAAATATTCCTCTGGCCGTATACAATGAGGCTTGGCAAAGCCCTCGTCCGAACTCTGAGCAAGATAGTGGCAGACCAGAAGCAGTTGCTACTTTAGCTAAAGAAATGCTAGAACATGCGACTCATATGCTAGCCTTCCCTGGGAAGGATTCTGTTTGGACAAAAAGGATGATAGAAATGGCCAATAAGCATGGCGTCCCAGTAAAACAGGTACTATTACCCTAGTAAGAGTTCAGTAAACATCTCGCAGATATCGCTTTTGTTCCTTCATCATCGTCTTTTCTATGAAGTGAGTGGCATCAGACTCTGACATCCCACCGTGGTCAATTGCGATATTGATTAAGGCTTTATGTACGTCTTTTGCCATGTACGTTTTATCACCGCAAATGTAGAAATACGCGCCGTTTTCAAACCATTCCCAAATTTCTGCACCGTGTTCTTTTAATCTGTGTTGTACGTAGATTTTTTCCGCTTGATCCCTAGACCATGCTGTGGTAAACCGATACAAATGACCACCATCTAACCAAGATTCTATCGTGTCTTTGTAATAGAACTCTGTTTTGGCAGATTGGTCCCCGAAAAATAACCAATTACGACCGTTACCACCATCGAAAACCCTCTGCTCCATGAATGCTCTAAACGGAGCAATTCCGGTACCGGGACCGACCATTATGATGTCTGTCTCTGTTTCTTTAGGTAAGACGAACGATTTTGTTGGCGACATGAAAACTCCAACTCTTTGTTGACCTGTAGAGATTTCGTCAGCCATAAATTGAGTAGCTAGCCCGCCTCGGTCCCTACCGTGATAACTAAATCGAACAATTCCAACCGTTAATTCTACCAAACCTGGGTGCGCATCATGAGATGATGCGATTGAGTACAGCCTTGGCTTAACCCTGCCCGCTAACTCGAAAAATTCTTCCGGAGAATACTTTGCAGAAAACTCTCTCATAATGTCGACATAATCCCTTGTCCAAAGGTAATCTTCCATTGCCTTCTGATCGGTGATTAGGTGTTCTACTTTTTCAGCAGGGCTGTCAGAAGGTGCACTAGGAGCTAGTTCTGGCGGCAATAATTCTTGCTCACTTGCCGACCATTGCTGCCCAGCCCTTGAGCGAGAAACCATTTTTACCGTGATTTTAATACCAGTAGACACTACTTTTTCTGCTAGAGATTGAACAAACTTCTTGCTTGCTAAATGTACTTCGTAATCTTTTTTCAGAGCCTCATAAATAGTGCGTTCACCATTGTGTGTAGTCACTATTTGATCTCTGTCCCAGCCTTGAACCTCCAACAACTCTTCAACAATGTGAGGAGGATTTTCTGGCACTACACCTAGAGCATCTCCCACTTTGTAATCAAGTCCTGAATCTCCCAATTCAAACACTATGTGCCTAGTTTCTTTTCTTGAACCTTCACCATTCAATACATAATTTTCTATTATGTTGGTATAGTAAGGATTTTTCGCACTCCATTCACTTTTTGTTGCACCGGCCATGGTAACACCTCGCTCATTACGAGCAGTGCTTCCTACCGGCGGGGGTAATTGAAGGTTCGGAAATGCTGTTAAGGTAAGGCTGAAGAGGTATATTTTTCAACCGATTAACACTAAACCTATTGCTTTCTAGGGGCACGCATGGCGCATGAAATTGTGATGCTTGGCACTGGAAATGCCTTCCTGCCAAACGGCAGACACCATTCTTTTGCCATATTTGACAAGCGACACATCATAGATGCACCGCCCACAGCACTAATTTCATTGCGTCGAAAAGGTTTGAAAGTAAGCGATATCGAAACTATATTCATTACACACCTACACGGTGACCATGTTTTTGGATTACCGTTTCTCCTGCTTGAAAGAACCTATATTTCAGACCGTGAATTGGTTAAGCCGTTGACTATAGTTGCAGCACCCGGTGCTAGGCAACGTATTGAGCAACTATGCGATATCGCTTACCCAGGATCTATGGAACGGATACTAAAAAAAGTAAGATGGGATGAAAATACCAAGGGTAGGACTGAGGATGGATGGTCTTGGGAGAGATTTATCGTAAATCACGATGATTCTGTTGATCCTTTTGGCTATGCGTTCTGCTCAGATGATGGTGCAAAATTTGTCCACAGTGGCGATTCTGGCCCTTGTGAACCGTTATACAGTGCAATATCTGATACTGATTTAGTGATCATTGAAATGGCCATTCCTGAGTGGGTACCAAGTGAACACCATCATAAACCATCAGATATTGATAGATTAAGTAAATCTCATACCGACAAGAAATTTATCATAACTCATACCTTCATCGACTCAGCAAATTCATCGTTTGAAAAAATAACTGAAAAGGTATTTCCACAACACCAAAATAATGTCTACCATGTTGATGATGGAACAGTTATTTCATGGGATAATTTTTGGCAAGTCGGCGAAAAGTAATAAAAAATATTTCACCCCTAATTGGTGTTCAATTGGGTATTGGAAATCAAATCCATAAGGCATACTTATGAGGGGGACTCGGACTGGAAGAGTCATCGCGCATTTGTCTTTATTGGGATTTGCCGACTTGTAGGAGGAATAAAGAGTTGACTGAGAACATATTTGATGGTTATCTCTCTCGGAACACTTTGTTCTCAAATAAGGAATTCCTCCGCCATAATTACCACCCAGAAAATCTACCCCACAGGAAAAACGAAATCGAAATTCTTTCGTTTAATCTTGTTGAAGCATTGAAAGGGCACATTCCATCTAACATGACATTGTATGGTGTTACAGGAGCGGGAAAAACCGCCGTCACTAATTATGTTTGTAACCAACTTGAAGAAAAGGGCAAGCAATTAGAACGCCCGGTTCAATCAATAATTGTCAACTGCCGTCAAATCGATACTCAGTACAGAGTGTTAAGCCATATTGGGAATTCATTGCTGGAAGATTATGAGATTGATGAGATACCATTCACAGGTTGGCCTACTGACCGAGTGTTTGGAGAATTAGTAAAGCGAATGGACTCTAGAGAGGGAGTTTTTGTCATAGTTCTAGATGAGATTGACCACTTGGTCAAGAAGGTTGGAGATGACTTATTGTACAATTTGACCAACCTAAATTCTTCGCTAAAGAAGGCACGATCTTGTGTAATTGGCATTTCTAATGACTTGAAATTCACAGATTTCCTAGACCCTAGAGTTAGATCTAGACTAGGACAACTCGATGTGATTTTCAATCCTTACGATGCCCAACAATTACAAGATATCCTCAGAGAAAGAGTCGCTATAGCATTACAAGAAAATGTTCTTGGAGATGGCGTTATTGAAATGTGTGCAGCTCTAGCAGCTCAAGAACATGGAGATGCGAGGTGCGCACTTGATTTACTTAGAGTATCTGCCGAAAAAGCAGAATTAGGCGGGTCGCTCAAAGTAGAGCAAAGTCACGTCAAAATTGCTCAGCATCAAATTGAAGCAGACCAAATGACGCCAGTAATAGCAAAGTTACCAAACCAACAAAAAATTGTCCTTTCATCAATTTTAATCAATGAGAGGAACGGTTTGAAAAATATACAAACCGGAGAAGTTTATTCAATTTACTCTCAAGCATGCCGGTATTTAGGTACCAATGCACTAACCCAAAGAAGGGTTTCTGGTTTAATCTCTAATTTGGACATGTTGGGACTTATTACTGCTAGAACAATAAGTAAGGGGCGTTATGGACGTTCCAAAGAAATTAATTCTTGCATTCCACAAAACATTAATCCAAGTGAAATAATGATAAACTCCGAACCAGAATTACAAGGAATGTTCAATAATATCTACAAATATCAGACTAGATTGTGATTTTAGCATATTTTTATGGTTCGGTGTACTTATAATCACATGGCAGGTGGGCAGCGCATGAGCGAAGTTAATGAGACGGAAGAAGGATTTGTTCAGATGATTCTGAACCCATCCAAAACTATGTCAAACTGGTTCGTTGGTATTGGTATGTTGGGAATATTCCTAGCAGTACTCAACCTGATGGGGGAAGTTCACCCTAACTACCGAGTTTCTTGGGGAGGAGTATTCACTTTTGAAGCAACTAACAAGGCTTTTGAGGATTTAGACACTGCTTCCAGTTTTGTAATCTCTGATGCGGTATTCATCGCACTTTGTGGTGGATTAGCAGCAATTGGTTTGAAGACAATAAACAACCAAGAAGGTGGTATCCAATCTTGGCTGAAATCAATTTTTGTTAATGACACCTGGATGTCCCTGGCTGACCCTGACCTTGGAGGTTGGTTCAAGACACTTGGTGCATGGTGTTTATTGCTTGGTGTAGTCAACTATCTCTACTTCGGTATATGTGCAACTGGATGGATTGACCCAGGGGTTTATTCGGTAACAATTGGATTGATGGCTTTTGGATTTGCTTTGATTTATTCGGCTAATTCACCAGAAGCAGAGGAAATAAAGGCTTGAACTAGAAATCGTGGCCGTTTCTCTTTAGCACGCCATCCACTAGTCCAAGAATTAGGCCACGCCATAATGAAATACTCCATTGCAAAATCAAACCTTTTAGTCCAAAGTATACTAGAATCCTGTTACCATCACTAGTTGCTAAAGCACTACGATTAACAACTCCCAAGGGACCACGCCAAAGAATTAATTCCTGGACGATTATCATGGAAACAGAAACTAACAACACATTCGTTTGCCACCATGTTTCAATCTCCTCCCAATTCCGCTCACTAGTAGTCATAAATAAGTAAAAGAATGGTAGGCTACTTGCTATTGCAACTACCCATAGTGGCAATACTGCGAGAACCATAGTTGAACTGCCGATGAAATCTAGATCTGGCCCCTTCCTACGACGTTTCGGATATTTTCTCATAATTCTAACGTGTGCCCGAGCATCTCTCAAACGTTTAGCAAGGAATCGCTTTCTACCAGATTCAGCAACGTGAGCAACTACTGCTTCAGGAGCATAAACAATAGTCCCACCATTATCAATTAATTTCAAACTAACTTCCATATCCTCTGCATGATACCAACTAGGATGAAAACCTCCAATTTCGATTAAAGATTGGCGATGAAACATTGAACAAGGTCCGTTAGCCAAACTTGTTCTTCTTGGTCGTGAACGATATTTTGATTCAATTTCTACCGAGCGCAGATGACTAACTAGATCATTGGCTCGCTCGAATATTGTTCGGCCAGTAACCGCTACTATTTTTTCATCGCTAGTTAATGGAGTGGCCTCGCTAAACAAATTAGAAATCCAGTTTTGTGATGGTCGAACATCTATATCGGTAATTGCTACCCATTCACCCCGGCTATTATCCAAAGCTAACTTACGTCCTGCTGACAAACCTTCTGCATCTTGAATTAAAATATTGGTTGGGATTTCATCATCCGGAGCGTGCCATGCAAGCAATTTATCTTTCGAGCCATCTGTAGAGCCGTCATCAACTGCAATAATTTCAAGTGGCCGATAAGTTTGGTTTTTTAACGCTTCTAGGCAGCCATCTACCCAATCTATTCCATCTCTCACACATACAGTGATTGAAATTAGCGGATTCCCTAAATCAGTCATCCAATCACCTCAAACAGTGATAATATATTTCGACATCTTTCTTTTACTGACAGAGAAGTAATTTGAACGACTACACCAACTCTTGGTTGGCCATAGATAACCACTGTACCAACTGGCGCTAAGCAATGAATTATGATTGGGGCTAAGTCTTCTTCTCCTTCGACATTGATTAATGTCTTTTGATTACTTGCTAATGCCTCTTTTATTGAACTTATCATGGATGGTGAGATATGACCTGGTGGATTGTTACAGTGCAGATGATTTTGAAACTGTACAGTGGAAACTTTTTCCGAATCATCTAATTCTTGACGTTTCGTCATGCCATCAATTATCCCGATATCGGGAATTATTTCCAAATCCAACATGGTTGCAACAGATACATCTCCAACTGCGACAATAGAACCATGATTTGGTGAGAGAGACTCTAATGCTTCAGTCATTGCCACCTCTGGTAAATCTTCAGGCCCCGGAAACAACGAACCCATTGGAGTTTTTAGTTCCAAATCTAATGAGGAGTTCATCTTCAACATTTGTTGGGTTTTATCAGGTTCAATCCATGGATTACCATCCGCATCAATAGCTCCACTTCTAATTCTAGTACTACTGATAATGCCACCTGAATAATCAATCATATGAGGAACTTCTAGTATCGATAATTCAGCCAATCCTGAAGATTTCCGCATTCGATTTATTTCATCACAATTTCCGGTTGTTTCCGGTGTTGCCACTATTGCATCTGCTGTTTTATGCACAGGAGCAGGTCCAAATGGATCATCAAGCTTGAATATTTTGACACCGTGATGAGATTTCTGACTTAACCAATCAAGAATTTTTTCCGTCCGATCTTCATAAGATTGTATTAGGTTGGATTTTTTACTGGCTAATATATCATTTACCACGTATATTTCGACACTTTTACATCTTGAGATAGCTACTGAAAGTAGTAACTTGTGACCGGCATGAAACCTGTCAAAGGTCCCTCCAACCAAGCAACATTCAAACTTGGAACCAGTTGCCATGATTATACTGTAATCAGTTTCGCCTTTGAGTTAATCGCTAAAATTTGAGTAAGTATGGCTATTTGTAGCCTCTAGAAAAATGAGCACTGTGCCCCAGCTCCTAACGGCCTATTTCATCGCAATGCTCCAAGGCCTGACCCTCGGTGCTGGGGCGTGCTGTTTGATAGGGTGGTTGTCTTGAGTTCATCCTGACGTCGCACAAGGACCCATAACCTATCAATTGGTTTACCGCTTTTGCACCAAAAATCACTCCCCTAAGGGTCATTTTGGTCTTCGATAGCGGACCGCACATTGGTATCGGACTTCATTGCAATTTCACAGTAGCTCCGCCCGATGTTGCTAGTGCGGCAATCTCGTCTAATCGTTATGCTAAATGAAGCCATCGTTCATACTAGGTTTTTGTAAAAAGATATTCCAAATAGTAAGGACGCGATTTCCTTATCGCCTTCGGCGAATATATCTGCAGAAAAGTCTGGCCATTCTTGGAACTCTCTGAGCAAGTACCCAACCATCGGATGGGTTCGACCAGGTACAACATCTGTTGATTCTTCTAGACTTGAAATCATGTCATACAAATCCATTAAAGAATCTTTAGCTTCACAATCCGTCATTACCGGAATAAAAATTATCTCTCCACTACTTGGTATGTTTCTGGTAAAACGCTTCACAAAGCCAGGAGGACCACAGATCTCGCCCTCCAATCTAGCAATTAATGCTGGCCAAGGCAATCTATTGGCTACCAACCATCGCCTTCCGGCAGAACTACTTAGTTGATTTAATAACCAGTTTGATGAATCATCATACCACCATTTATACGGGAATAACTTCATGTAATTCCTCATTGAAGTGCTGGAAATAACTTCATGATTCATCAAACTTGTAACATAACTACTCCAATTGTAAAGAATTGAATCCTTCGGATGAATCATTGAAGCATTTCTCACCTTATCTAAGACTCCATAACGGTCATTGTTTTCTACAGAATTATTAGGAAATAATGTAGCAAGTATCTCTTGAGCAAAAAGGGGACCATCCAACCAATTATCAATCGAACGTTGAATTAATTCAGTAAAATCATCTGGCAACTCTTTACTAGCCAATAAAATACAAGCAGAAAGATTCACTGCTGACTTTGAGTCAAGATAATGCGACATCTGTATTAGCAATTGGTTATTTTTGACAAATTGTTCAGAAATATAGATTATTGATTTCTTCTGCCAATTCCCACTTCCTTTGGAGAAACTAGAAATTATTACTTCAATATTGTCGAGGTTTATCTCCAGTAGATCTGCCCATTTATTAGGCAGATTTCCAACAATCCTAATCCATCTGCTTTTTCTGGTTCCATTGGGTGTAGCAATCCATGCCGCCAATGGGTTATGAACTTCTATTTTATTAGCCCATTCCTCATTCCCCTTTGGATAGAAATTCATTGCCTGCCAAATCTCCTTACGATATTCAAAATCTGCCTCCTTATTTGTCAAACAATCTAGGTCCCATGAGTTGCTAGAATATGACCTAACAAGTTCTTCCGCGTTTCGAGGCACTGAGTTGTGTGTAATTGGAGAAGAAACGTCAGGACCTGTGCTAAGTTTAATGGTCAAAGAATGCTCTCTTGAAAGTTGAAGTTTTACTGTCGCCAATTCCCGCAATGATACTAATTTTGCTAACGCAGAATTTATCTCTGTGATATCGCCGTGCTTTGTCACTAGTAATCGACAATTATTTTCTCTTAAAACGTACTCTAAAAAATCTAAATTCGCTAATATTGACCAATTCCATTCAATTATGAATTCCACATCCCCCTCAGCCTTAATAAATTCAATTAGTGATTTCATACCGATTAGTGACAACCCTGAAATTTCAATATTACTAGGAGTTCTGGCAACCCATTCACATTCACCAAAATCCCGCGAAATATCTCTAAGTAAAGCAAGTGATAATGAGTTATTTGAGTTACTTATCAGACTCTTGGAAAGGGTTTTGTATCTCGCATTTAATTTAGCAGAACTCATTCTTGGATGTTTCATCTTTAACCAATTCGATAAGCAACCGATGGGTAAAATTGTTTTTTGCGGTTTTATCAGATTATTGCGCATCACCACACAACCGTGAGAAAAAGAATTAATCAGCATAGATGAATCTACTTTGGAAGTTAGATGTGCATGTAGTCTATTTTTCCATGAAACTGAAATATCAGAATCTACGATTTCACCAATTATATTGTCGCCACTTGAGAGAATCTCAGGTAAATTTTCTTGCGACATGGCAGGAGCGTCAAACCAAGTTCCTGCGTTAACGTTCCATTGCTCATCACTGTTTAGTAAATTAGCTCTAACAATCGCAAAGGAGTTAGATTGCTCAAACCATCCTTCAATGGTACCGAGATTGGATTTGTTTGGTGGTTGTACTTTTTCTAAAGTTATTTTAGAATACCAATTTATTGAACTGGACTTCACTGATGCCCATCTCACCCCCATGTTTCCACTGGAATCTTTTCCCATTGAATCAAGATCAAGGTAAGGGTTTTCTGGTAGGCTAATTAGTGATTTGGGCGGATTTTTTACATAACAAAGAATGATTATTGGGCCTTTTGACTCTAGGACAACAGCATCCTGATTTTGTGGGGAATTTGTAGCATGGAGTTTGTATAATGCAATATAATCTTCATCCAAACGCATCCTACCTTGTTTGGTTATCTTGTGTATTGCTCCCCTTATACCACTAGATTCATTACGTGAAACTAAACCTTTCTCTCTTAATTGGCTAAGGGCAAGGGACGTATGCGGAGTTCTAATTTTAAGCGACTTCGAAATTTGTGAAACGGAGCCACCTGAGTCGATTAACCAACTCAATATCCTGCGATGATAACTACTTCTAATCCTTTTATTGGACAATAATGTCACCTTTAACCACACCAACAGAGGTTTGTTTATAATTTTAGCCGTAAATGACCTTATTAGTTACAATTAGTTACGTATTTCCACTGGAAAAGTAC
>QXXX01000073.1:0-67318 GCA_009887195.1 Candidatus Poseidoniales archaeon
AACATACCCAAGTTGTTGAAATGGGTTGGAAAATAGGGAAACAAGGTATGAAATTTTCATTATAGGCTATTGATTTCAAACCATGGTTATCGTATATTTAAGGGAAATTAATTCCCACAAGTAAGAAACATCTTCTCCATCATCATTTGTCTCTCTAAATGGGTCAATACAATTTCCTTTATTGACATCAACAGAGATTTGTAGGGCATGGTCACCAAACCCTAGATAATTCTCATTTTCCAACATATCAACAATATCTGTCCGACTCATGTTTGAGACTGTTGTCCCGATTATGCTGGAATTATACCACAATAGTTCTACAACTTCTCCCGAAGACGTATCTTCAGTAGTTTGTAAATCAGAATACATCAAATTACCCGTCACACTATCTTCCGCAGACCCGCAACCAGCAGGTGACTGTTCATCATCAGTGTAGGTCAGAGTGGCTCTTACGCCCACGATATTCAACATAGAGAACTCTCCGTCGTCTTCAGAACCAGAAATATCCATCTCCAATTGCGCATTTTCACCATCTAAAATATATTCAGACCCACTAGTTATTTCATGAAATGAAATCTCACCAGTTACTTCATAAGAAGCTATTTTGTTAGAGTTACTACTTGATTCAGGAGCAAATACCTGGTACGTACCCTCCATCCCGCCAACAAACGCCAGTAAAATAACCGCACCAATCGCCGATATTTTTCTAGTTGGTACACTGTATCGGCCAAATGGATTTGCCTCAGAAAGATCTCGCTTCCAGCAAAATCCAAGATGAACAGCAAATGCTGCACCCATTCCCGGCACGGAAGGGAAAATGTATTCACCATAACCTAAAACAGTCCATATCAACACTCCAAGAAGGGCGGCAATCATCATCGAAATAGTGTGTTTTGAATCTGGCTCATAACCAATCATCCTAATCAACACCAGTGGGACAAATATACCACCCAATCCGTATACTGCAAAGACAACCAAGGCGAAAACAGAATCCCCAAACCCAGGGAATTGCTGGCCAACTAGCGAGATACTAGTAGCGAAAGCTGCAACCGCTAAAGTTACCTTTTTTGTTTTGCCATGATCTTGATTCCATTCTGGTTTAACGTCATCAGTTATTGCTGCTGTACAGGCCAATACCTGACTGTCGGCAGTAGACATTGTTGCGGCAAAGATAGACGCTAGAATAACTCCGCCAAGAATCGGATTAAGGCTTTGAGCAAGCCTTGGCAGGCCAGTTTCGGCATCTTCGGCAAGCATCTCAGGGAATATTGCTCGACAGGCAAGACCAATGAAGAACATCAAAGCAATGAATGGGGTTTGCCAAACAAAGAACCAAACCATGGCTTGTTTACGATCTTTATCGCTGTTGAGTGTCATAATTCTAGATACTACTTGTGGCTGGCCAGCAACCCCTAAGCCGCCCAAGAAAAACGCAGCAATCCAAAGTGTTACACCGAATTTTAGTCCTGAAGGAAATACGTTAACCATGTTTGGATCAATATCAGCCAAGGTGCTGTGCAGTCCAGACAAACCTCCTACTTTGCCTAAAGCGACTAAACAAAGAATCGTTGAGCCGACAATCATGACACAAGATTGCGCAGCGTCAGTCCAAATAGAGGCACGAATTCCGCCAGCATAACAATAAGCAACTACTAGAACAAAACCGATTAGGATTCCAGTAATTTCAGACCATCCAAGCATTGATTTTAGTGCCACTCCACCAGCAGTCAATTGCGCAGCTGCGTAGATAGATAAGAAAAACACGGAGAGTATAGCGGCGATTTTTGCTTCAGGAGCGCCAGTTTTGTTAGAAACAAGGGAGGACAAAGAACGCAAGTTTCTTTCTTGCCCTTCTTTCTGAATATATTTGTACAACCAAATCCAAGCCACTAATTGACCAATAGTCGAGACAACAGCGATCCATAGTGCAGAATATCCACTAATGAAAATAAAGCCAATAAAGCCAATAAACATGTAGCCAGAATTCCAAGTACTAACTGCTGATAGTGCAGCAAGTGCAGGATGCATGCCTCTACCGGCGACTAAATAATCGTCAGTAGTATCTTCCTTAACACGCATAGAGGCTAATCCAACACCAGCAAAAATGCCCATGAAGAGCAAAAAAGACAATAAAATCAATATTTCATCTGACATTTTTTCACATCTCCTGTGTCCATCGAAGTAGAGCCTTCTCTTCAACATCACTCGTACTTGCTGGGAAAACTAAACAGTTCATTGCGCCACCAGGAAGGTTGGCTAAATTCGCTAAATCAGTGTATATCATGCTTTGCTGTTTAGTCCCCATATCACTACACAGCACGACTTTAATCTCAGCTAGAGAACTGCTCGTCATAAGTTTCAATGATTGTACTTTTATGGCGTCTTGTGGAGACTCTAATGGGAATTCATCAATCGTGCTGTTTACTTTGTCAATCATCGCTTTAACTGAGTCGACAGCATCACTTGGCATCATCGGTTTTTGCTGGCCAGTCCCGGCACCAGTTGGGTCTAAATCGAGTAATGCAAGAGTATGATGCCCGAGCGCACTATTGAGCGCAATGACCTCAAGGGGGGAGGTTGCAACCCATCCAGAATAGGGATATGTCAAAGTTGTTTGACGGCCAAATTTGTAATTTGACAAGCCAATAGCTCCAGTAACTAGGCCAGTGATTGAGATTCCGTGTATTACTCGACAATAAATTCCCGCTGCTTCGGCTTGTAATTGTAAGTCAACGTGAGTTGTGGCTTGCAATGGATCGCCAACAATCAACAAAGCAACTAGATTATCCCTTGCCAAAGCAAACAACTCTTCTGGATTTTCAACTTCTGGCCGCATAACTCTGGTAATTTCCCCAACCGTTTTTTCTAGACTTGCTAATTGGTCTTCAGGCCACAATGCAGTATATGCTTCATAGCGCCGATAATCAGCTACTTTTGCTGCATCAAGCGCTTCACTGGTAGCCAATGCAACATCACCAGGGCCAATCCCAATCAAGAGTAAACCTGTTTTCTGGTCGCTATCTTGGATATCCGCCATGCTCAAACCTCAGTGATGCTTGGACAGGGCGAAGCGTATGCGTCATTTGATAGTGCCGAGTGTTGATACCCAACATTGGTTGGAGGTTCTGAAAACTAACAATTGGTTGGTTTCAGGCCTTGGCGTAGTTACTATAGAAACGGGTGAAAAAGGCTTGCCGCTTGCTGAACATGCCCCACAAGAAGACGATCCGATTTGGTTGGGACTAACCCACGCATTAATGGCAAGAGAGGTTAACAAAATTAAACACTGGAGTGACCTGTTAGATCGAGAATTATATCAACAATTTGAACAATATTGGCCACGGTCATATGAAATGGTTGGGGATGTACTGATTGTCCGCTTGGAAGAAGAGGTCAAACAACATCAAGACCTAATTGCTGAGGCTATGCTAGAAAGAATTTCAAGTGCCAGAATCATATGCGCGGATAATGGAGTTACAGGCAAATTCCGCGTTCGAGATATTTCTCCGATATTAAGCAGGGACGGCAACATTTCAACATTAACAAAAATACGAGAAAACGGCCACAACATCATTATTGATCCCGCTAAAGCATACTTTTCCTCTAGGCTATCGACTGAGCGAGAAGGCAACGTTGTTGCGGCAAAACAGCTGGCTAATTTACTTGACCGACCAATTACCATATCCGACCCCTACGCTGGAGTTGGCCCTGCACTACCTAGTCTAATTGCCACCGAAGGACTAGTTGAAGCAATCTTTGCGGGTGATTTAAATCCAGATGCGGTCGAACTTCTAAGATATAATCTCAAATCACAGGTTAACAAGGCCAACTATGATTTTGATAACCAAGCATTCTGCATGGATGCTAGAAAGTGGCGTAGTGACAAAAACCTCACAGGCTCTACAGATTTATTATTGGTCAATTTACCTCATGATACAATTGAGCACCTTACTGACCTGTTTCCTTTGATGTGTAAGGGAACTATGTCTTTGATTCGTGGCTGGGCTATTGTTGAAAGACAAAACTTAGATGGTGTCAGAGAATTAATCGAACAGAAACTAATCCAACACGGTGCTAGAGAAATTTCTCTTACATGCAAGGAAATCAAAGGTTTTTCAGCTAGCAAAATTTTCATCCGTATAGAATCATGGCAAATCTTCCCTTAGAAGCGTTCACTTCATCAATCACCTATGTTTCCCATTGTCCATGGGCACAGTAGTAAACTGCGTTTGCGGGGTAGAAATTGACATCACCGGAGTCACCCCCAAGAAAAACGGTACTAAGGTCTGGTGTCGCGTTTGTGGCGCAACGACCATTCATCACCACGATTAATATCAGCAATTTGTTCATTAGCCGGGCTTATAACCGCTATTTGTGACGGATTTAGTGACTAAGATAGATGAGCGTGGCATGGCTATTTCGCCGGTACTGCCAGAAGATTGTAAGAATTTCTTGATTGATATAGACGGTACTATTTGTGAAGATATTCCCAATGAAGAGCCAGAACGTATGGCGACCGCTGAATGCTATGATGGCGTTGTAGAACAGATCAACAAATGGTACGACCAAGGACATCAAATTTGCTTTTTTACCGCGCGGGCAGAAGAACACCGTTCAGTTACTGAACAATGGCTTGCAAATCATGGTTTCAAGTGGCACACCTGTTTGTTTGGCAAACCACGCGGAGGCAATTATCACTGGATAGACAACCACATTGTTCGGGCGACTAGGTTCAATTCTAAGATGACAGAATTTGTCAAGAAAATGGTTGAGGTAGAAGTCTTTGACGATTAATCAACAACTAATCCTCTTTTTTAGATGAAAACCAACTTCCGACTTTGTCATAAATTCCTTCTTCGAAGGCGGCAATTTTCTTAACGGTCTTGTTAGTTGTTGGTTTGTCTTCCTTTAGTATAGGCACCATTGATGACCAAACCCCTTCGCCTTTAATTCGCGAATAAATTGCCGCCCCAATATGAAGTATAATCAACAGGTAACTGATATCAGCCACTAAGCCATGCAAATCTAATACCACATCCATCACGGTTTGCTCTTCATCAGGTGTGGCATTTATGGTATATCCTTGATTATACAATCCAGCAATCATCAAGCCGGTTAATGGGAGTAGAATAAAACAGGCATACATTGCTTTGTGGACTGAACGAGCGAAGTAATAATGGACGATATGTACGGGTTCTCTTGCCCCCAAGAGAGTCTTGAAACGCCTCATGTAAGAATATCTTAAGGTCACAACAATGATAAAAGCCGTGGCAAAAATAATCTCGGAAATAAGTAGACCGCTGTCTTCAAGATCTTCCAAAGCGTTCACTTGTTTGAAAATACCATACACATACAATAAAACGAAACTCCAATGAATGGTCTTTGCCATTTTAGTATGACTTTTTACAATAAAACCCCCTAGATTTTATTCAAACATTTAGTTTAACGATTAGTGATTAAATGGTGGATAGTTCTAACGTGAACTCCAGTTGCCCCATTCTTTACCATGGAATTACTTTTTGCACCCCAGTAAGTTCCAGCTATGTCCATATGTGCCCAGGTTATTTGCTCACCGTCTTTATCAAAATCTCGGTTTGGTACGAATTGCTTCAGGAACGCAGCAGCAGTATTTGCGCCACCATAGCGGCCAGCGCCAAGGTTTCTAGTATCAGCAATCTTTGAATCGGTCATTTCTTTTTCAAATGCTGGAAGTAATGGCATTGGCCAAGCAAGTTCGTCAACAGCATTTCCTGCTTCATGTATTTCAGTTCTGAAATCATCATCATTAGACCAAAGCCCAGTTGCCTCATGGCCAAGTGCGACTACACAAGCGCCGGTTAGGGTCGCAAAGTCAATGATAAATTCAGGATCATATTCTCCGGCCTTCCACAAACCATCTGATAGAACGAGCCTTCCTTCTGCATCAGTGTTTAGCACTTCAATAGTCTTGCCAGATAATCCCTTGATGACATCGCCAGGACGTGTAGCATTGGCTGCAGGCATATTTTCTGCCATACAAGTAATCGCAACAACCTTGCCCTCATGACCTGTTTGTGCGAGAGCTTCCATAGTACCAAAGACAGTAGCAGAGCCACCCATATCATATTTCATTTCGTCCATATTTGCGCCAGGCTTTAGAGAAATTCCACCGGTATCAAAAGTAATTCCTTTACCAACTAGCACAGGGCATCTGCCTTTGACATTTTTATTCATTTCAAAAATGACCATGCATGGTTTACGAGATGAGCCTTTGCCAACTGCGACCAGTCCACCCATTCCAGCTTTGATTGCTTGCTCATAATTAATAATGGTAACATCAACATTGTCGAAATCCTTAGCCCATTCCCATGCCATATCGGCAAATACTTCAGGGTACATGTCATTTGGTGGACAGTTGCCAAGATCTCTTGACAGATGCACGCCTTTGGTGATTCCACGGTATTTGTTTACTAGAGTAGACAACTCTTCTGATTCTTTTTCGCTACAAGTAAGTCTAACCTGGTGCTCAGAATCGGTTTCTTCTTCGTCTTTCATTTTATATTCATCATAAGAATAATTTCGCAACATCATGCCTTCAGCAAAGGCAGCCATGTGAGCTACGCCCGCTTCGGTGAACCTAACGGTGAAATCATTGCCGTGAACCTTTTTGATGCTAGCAAAAACCGCAGCGCCAGATTTTCTAAAGTCGTGAACAGAAACTTCACCAGATTTACCTAGTCCAGCAAGAATAACCTTGCCATCTTCTCCCCCAATTAGCGACATTGTGGACTTCTTTTTGGCTTTGAAATCACCGTCAGCCAAAACTCGGTTGATTTGAGATTTCATTCCTTGAGGCAAGCCTCTTTCACATTCTTCAGGTATTTCTTCTACCCCTTCATACATTGGTAAAATCAGTGTTCCATTGATATTGTCACTTGCGCTTACAGTAATTTCCATATTATCGCCTGCCACGCCGTATGGTAGGCAGCATTTCAATTCTCTTGTATTTCTGCAAGACAATTATTGGCTAAATCTTCATCCTCTGGCTTCATAACAACGGCAAGGCCAATTATCGAAATTATCGTGGTTAGCGAATTAAACAAGCCAAAACCGGTCAGGAAACTAGCCTCATCTTCTGCAACTAAAGTGATGGCTTGCACGTCAATTTCTTCGGCAACCCACCTTGAGGCATTGATTACTCTAACTTGATAATACATCTGCCAACTTCCATCCTCGCTTGAATCTAGCCCGCTCGTATCCAAAGCAACCATTGTTGAATTGGTGGCATTTACAGTAAATGCCGAGGAGGTCCACTTAATTTGACCATTTGAATCAAGATATTGTAAAGTAGCATTAGACGTTGATGCATGTCCGTGATTAGCGACTTCAATTGTCACTTCGTCATCAGATACCTCAAGAGATTGAACATCTAGTCTTGCGCGCCAGTACCACACATTGTTAATCAAGAATCTCATAACATCCATTTCTTCTCCTAATCGGTCGTTTAGATTCTCAAAAGATCCGGGGACAAATTGTTCATCATCGGTTTCAAAGGTAAAAGTCGGATATCCCATTACGCCATAACCATAATCTCTACTGGTACCACAATTTGGGTACAATCCCTGATTGGCATTTTGGATTGGAATACTAGATATGTTATCGTTAACATCATCTCTGATTTGATGGTATAATTCCCAATCAGCAGGCTGTTCGGGCCACTTGCCCCAAGGGTATAACATAATCCAAACACCCGTGTGCATGGTGACATACAAATCAGCGTCAGCAACTTCGGCGTTCATGTAGGCCGAATTTGCTGCGGTTTCAGATTCGCTGAAGGCACTACTTCCTGGTTGAGTTGTTGGACAAGTGTTCCAATAATGGTCGTAATTTCTATTCAAGTCAACTTGATTGATATTCCATCGAGTATCGATGTCATTGCCATCAGGGTTTAGCATGATTAAAATGTGCAGCACGGTGTTTTGTAAAACATCGATCGCTTCTTGATTACCTTCTGCCCAGCCATTAATGTACCATTTTGCTGATAACCAAGCCAGTGCAGTGCCTAGGTATTCATTGCCGTGATGCCCCCCATCAATGTAAACGACTTCCTTTGCGCTTCCATCGGATTTATTCTCGATAGACCAGTCAGATATCCTAACAACCCACAACGACTTACCTAATTCAGACTTTCCAACATCAGCTAGATCGACGATTTCGGGGTAGTCATCAGCCCATCCATTTACTTCCAGAGTTAAGGCAGCCCAAGTCATGTGAACGTGACTGTCTATCGGGTCACCAGGCCATGCTTCATCTTCCTTAGTATCAGACTGAGCAGAGGAAATTGGAATACTTGCCAGCAGCATACATAGGACAAGACCCACCGCAACTCGCATAGACATCCCTAGCCGCTAAACAACAAAAACGCTTGCCTAACAGTTTACTTCACCAGTCGCTAGTAAACGCATTAGGATTGACAACTTTCTCTGATTCACGAGTCCAAATCTGTCCAGCATCGCCGCTGGAGTAAACATCGCCGAATGGGTCGATATCTTCGGTCTTCTTACTTCTCTGCATATAAGCCTCAACACTTTCCCTTAGATCTGGCTTAAACTTCCAGTAGTGAATACGCCATTCCCTGCCATCCCACAATGTTGTCTCTTCGCTTTCAGTAGTCAACAGACTGTAGTCTTGGAACATGTAAAACAGATTTCTATCGGTAGGCTCAAGGGCATTATCGATAATTCTGTTGTAAAAACCGAAAAACCCCAGTGCGTGTTCTGCCATTCCTTGAGCGACCTCACTATCCATATCTAAGTCGATATGTTGTTGAATGGCTTTAGTTAATTCCCCTAGTGTCATGCCCATCTCAAAAAACCCCCGCCCCCGAACTTAGTGCCCGAGAACATTAATTATATTGTACACCGACCCATATTAAATCATCGGTGATTTTGGCCATTTTTTACCATAATTCGGAAAAACCCGCAGCAAATTTACACCAAACCCTCAATACTAAAATCATTCAGCAGGGTTCGTGGCAGAAGAGTTTGTTGAGGGCAATTTTCTAGGGCTTGCCAAACCTGATGGCAAGCCCGACATAGTTGTGTTATCCGTGCCATATGAATTGACAACATCTTACGGCCAAGGAACGTCTGAAGGCCCTGCAGCATGTGTTGAGGCAAGCGGTCAAGTTGAGTTATTTGACCCGTTACTTGGTGAAGATCTACCAGCAGGACTGCGCATTAGTACACCACCTGCATGGGACGGTGAAGGTAATAATTTGGCACAGCAACTAGACGGCATTTCCAACTTCCTAGCACCTTGGTATGATGGCAAGACCTTTCCAGTAATATTAGGCGGGGAGCATGGCATATTGCCTGCATTAGTCCACGCAGCAGGCAACCACCCGCTGGTTGATGGAGATTTTTCAAAATTGACAATCGTTCAAATTGATGCTCATGCTGATTTACGAGAAGAGCTTGAAGGCGAGGTATTTTCACATGCCTGCGCAGCAGCCAGAGCAATGGATTTCGGACTCAAGCATTTATTCCAAGTTGGAGTAAGGGCGTTTTCACAACACGAATATAATCGCATCCAAAGCGATGACAAAATAACCACTTATTTTGCCTCCGAAATTCAAAAATCTACAGATTCTACATGGGGTAATTGGCTCGATGAAATTAGCCAAATCGAAGGTCCGATACACCTGACAATCGACATTGATGGCCTAGACGGTAGTTTAGTCCCGGCAACTGGCACCCCTGTCCCCGGAGGTCTGACTTTTTGGCAAACCGTCGAGACAATTCAAGCATTATTTTCGTCTGCTAAAGGAGTGGTAATCAGTATGGATGTAAATGAGATAGTGCCGCAAAAAGATACCCCGCTAACCCAATTTACTGCAGCAATATTGGCGACTAAAGGAATCATCCACCATATCAATGCTAGAAGGGCAGGTAATTGGACTAAGCAAACAGTGGCAGGCCGCGAAATTAGTCAGCCAAAACCATCCACTTCATACTTTCAAAATCGATAAACTAATACGGGGGAAATATAATGTCAAAGGCACACGGATCTCATGTAATGGTCGACTATACTGATTTTTTTCCAAACACCCCCGAGTTAGGAAAGACCATGCTAAAACTCATGGAATCTACAATCGACAATAGTACTGCCAAAAGGGTTCATTCACACATTGAAATTTTTGATGGCGCTACTTCCCCTCCAGGCTTTGCTGCTGTTGTGCTACTTGATGAGAGTCACCTTTCAGCCCATTGCTATTCTGATAAAGGCTGGCTAGCGATTGATTGTTTTACTTGTGGCGGAACTGATGCTGAAACAATTGTTGACGAAATCGATAAGCTGTTGAAACAATTATCTCCATCAATAGTGCTAGAGCAAAGGTCAACTGCTAAACGGTTTTTGCATAGAGGTGAATAATTTGAGCATTAGAGAGTTCGTCAAGAATAATTATCACCATTTCAATGCAGGTGAGTTGAGTAAATCAGCACAATCATTGACTCAATTTACCCTAGACGGTGGGCGCTTATTCATCACTTTAGCCGGGGCTATGAGTACCGCTAGGCTTGGTAAAACACTGGCGCCACTAATCAGGAGCGGCGTTGTTGCAGGGATTTCATGCACCGGGGCGAATCTAGAGGAGGACGTATTTTTACTGGTCGCTCAATCAAAATACGAATCAATCGATGATTGGCGAAGTTTGTCTAGCGAAGACGACGCTGAATTGCTCAACAGAAAACTAAACCGTGTTACCGATGTCTGTATTCCTGAAGACGCAGCAATTAGAGAAATCGAGCGAGTGATGCTACCACTTTGGCAGAATTATTCTGATAATGACCAAGGTAAATTACCTCATGAATTCTTTTTTGAGATCTTACAATCAGGGGACCTTAATATCGAGGGCAATCCACAGGATAGTTGGGTTATGGCGGCGGCAGAAATGGCAGTTCCGTTATTTGTTCCAGGATGGGAAGATTCGACACTAGGCAACATTTTTGCCTCTCATGTTATACAATCACAAATCAAACCCAATACAGTATTAAGCGGCATAAATTACATGACGAATTTGGCGAAATGGTACGAAAATCAACAAACTAAACTAGCATTCTTCCAAATTGGCGGCGGGATTGCTGGTGACTTTCCAATTTGTGTTGTACCAATGCTTAACCAAGATCTCCAACGTTCAGTGCCTCTATGGTCATGGTTTTGCCAAATTAGTGAATCTAGTACCTCTTATGGAGGATACTCAGGCGCTCCACCTAACGAGAAAATAACTTGGGGAAAGTTGTCTACAGAAACGCCAAAGTTCGTAATTGAAAGCGATGCAACTATCGTTGCGCCACTAATTTTTGGCTATCTGCTTGACATGTGAAGCAAGACTCATGAAGTAGCAATAATTAGCAAGGCCGTGGAAGCAAACCATTCTAAGTATGGCTTTTTTGAGTGGCTTGCCATTTTCATCGTTGTTTTTGCGGCAACTTCACTATATTTTTATTCACCAGAAGAGACTCAAAGCGAGGCGCATTTGACCGCATTATCGGGTACTATTGAATTATCTACTAGAGACTCAATGGACTCTTTTGGTCTCCAAGATTTCAAAACGGGGGCAATTGCAAATCTAAATCTGACAAGTTTTCCAGTTGTGGTAACAGACTGCGGAAATTGCAATGCCGAGATAACAGGGGTAACTCTACAAGGCGAGATAATAATCACAGAATTATATGATTTCGAGAATAGAAAGGGTAGAGTAGAAGGTAAACTAAACTTCACCCACTTGATTTATCAATCATCGACAGATTACATCGACCAAGAAAGAATTATTTTCAACTGGAATGCTGGGGATGTAGGCTCTTCCTGGGAGCTAATACTCAATCACAATCCGCCAAGATGGTTGCCGAGTCTTTCAGTAAATGCTAATTTCATTGAAACTTCGTTAGGAATAGAATCAAGATCAGGCCCTGAATTACTAATCAAGACGCCTGAGGATGGACTAAAGCTAATTCAAGCCTGCTTGCCGGATAGTTTTCTTTGCAAAAACACTGCACCAGATGCGACACTAATTGCTACTTTTGAGAAGGCTGTTTCGCCAATAGCCATAGCAGCGCCAACAAATTGGATTGAGCAAGATATCTCTAACCTCTCATCTTCCAGCCAAGACTTATCACTTATTGATGGAATAATCTCGGCTGAATTTCCATTAGCCAATAACAACACTTTCATGGTGGCAAATACTGCAGCGATAGAACAAGCATCAACCTATCAATTAACATCAAACACCAGTTCATTAAGCCCTCTATCGGCTTGGTTTTCCGCAGTTGGTCTAACAACATTCGAGATTAAATTACATGGCAATATACTAGTTAAAACCCAAACCGAAAGTCATGAATGTTACAACATTTTAGATGCTAACGGAGGATTGAATATTGGCCTGTTGATTCAATAGATGAAATTTTATAAATACAATTATTATTTATAATACCTATGAGATACAAATACCATGCGAAATAAGGCATTTTTGTTAATCTTAATTTTAATAACGATGACGGCCCAACCAATAGTTGCTAGCGATATTGCCCCAAATGCCACCTCTCCAACCAACCAAGACACAATAAGCGTCGATGGATTTGTTACAACAAAATTCACCAGCATTGGCGACACGATTGAAATTTTTGCCAACACAAAAGGGCATTCAGGAAACGTTCAAACAACATCAACTATAGTGACTGCCAACATCCTTCACTACCCGGATAATGATCCAATAGGAATCATAACCCAAGGCGAAACACCCCAAAACCCAGTAGTGATTGATACAGTTGTTATGCAACCAGATGGCTATCACGATGATTCTCAAGAAGTCATGGTTTGGTCAGGAACATATACCGTTCCTATCAATTCTCTTGGCGGAGTTTATGGTGCCAGTATCTCCATGGAAGAAGGCGGTTTGACGGCAACAGATAATCCAACCCAGATTCCTGATAAATTAGTTTCAGAGATTGAACAACTTCTCCAAACCATTGACGACACATGGGATTCAGCCAATCCAACTATGGATATGAAAGCAGTTTTCGACAATCTCAATTCATCAGGCACAAATAACGGCGGATGGACACAATTTGTCAATGATGCAACACGCGGCTCTGGATTGGGTGGCAGCGCTCAATTGTGGAACAACATGCTTTCTGCAGGATATAATAATCCTGGATATGACATGGTAGAAGGCGCTAAATTCCTCGAAGCTTTAATGGAGTTTCTTGAATCCTCGGATCTCGATGCCGGAATGGCTTTTTTGACCGGATTATTTGTGTACGGTAATGAATTCCCACTTCCCAGAACAATCAACGATTTTAGTGATGTAGCAGACTATATCTCGTCATTTGATCCAATCGAAAACTTCACCAGATTCGCTGGAACAGAAGACTTCTCTGCAGCCTACGATGCCATGCTGGGCAGCAATGAGTGGCAAGAACTAGAAACAGCACTAGATAATCTAGCAGATAATACTGCAGTGTTCGAGTCAGTTCAAACAGTGCTTCGAAACATCGCCCTATTATCGGTTTCAATTCACCCTGAAGCAATAATTGCCGGCTTTGAAGCATGGGTTGAGCCATTAGCGAATGATGATTATAACAACATGACACCATTCCAAAAGTTGGTTGTTAGTTGGTCTGAAATGGACGTTAATATTGTTGATGAAGACGGAGATGAGTTTCCTGATAACATAATTTGGGAATATGAATTACTGCTTAATACAACAGAAGGATTACAATGGCAGGCAAAAATGGAATCCTCTCATCAATATGTTGCAGACGGATTTGACGACTTCAACATGTTTGATATTGAACTGCTCACAATACTTAGAGACACATTTGAGGACCCAACTTGGCAAGATGCCGGCGAGGCAGTTCAAGAGTTTTCTCAATGGGCTGCTAATGCCTCAATATCCCGTAATTTGGAATGGGAATATGATTGGGAGTCAGAAGAAGATGACTCCGACAACGACGACACAGAAGCCGACGACGATGACACCGACAGTTATCAGTATGTGATATTTGATAACCTACACCCGATACAAACATTCGAACTTAACAAATATCATCTAGACATTGGTTTTGAACTGAGAATTGATGGTGGTTTTAATGATAATGATTATCCAGATGATTTCAATATGACAGTAACTAACGATGAGGGTGATGTTACCAATGTTTTATTGGTGCGAACACTTGGCTACTATAATTCATATTTTGGTAGATTTACTGCTGCCGATATTGGAGTAAATACCTACAGTTTTAGTCAACCATTGGAAACATTCCGTCCGCCATGCGCCGATTATGGTTGTGTTATTGACCGAGCCGAGTTTGAATTTAAGACACTACAACCATCTTTGATAGAGTCAATGCCACTTGAGGTGATGGATGAGATTTTCCTAGTTTCAGCCGTGGGAGTAATTGTTGATCAGGATGAAACATTGTTGGTAAATGAGCCATACACCGTTGAAACAACCACTTATGATGCCGTTGATGGGGCTCTATCTGGTGCCAATGTTGACGCCGCAATACTTCGCGTTTCACCAGGACTGGGCGCTTCTGCTGCGTCTACATTATCGGCAGATGGCGATCTTACAATCAATAGTGCTGAGCCATCAACCTTGACAGGAAATTATGGTGGAAGTGATGCCATTGACGTCTTGTCAGTTACTATTGAGCCGCGCACTCACGACTCTGAAGATGGAGAGTTGAGCGACGATCCGGCTGCCTTTTCAGGCAGCATAGACTACGCTGGCGATAGTACAACAGGCTGGGATTTGTCTGCGACATTAAGCGGACAGCATTCCCAATCAGACCGCGGAGTCGCAGTAATCACCACTAGCGGGGAAACAGCAGAAGGCTTAGAATTCTCTTTTACCAATGAAATGCCATTACCAAGCACACCACCATGCACAATTACTACGGGCAATGAGGGGAGCTCTAATGAAATCGACCTTCAGATGCGTTGGAGAAACTACTACTATGACACTGAGGATTACAGAGAGTACTTCGACCCTACAGAAACAGTTTCTTACACTATAGATTGGGGAGATGGTACAACCACTACCGACACTATTAGCAGTTCACATGCAGATTTTGGCGAAGATGGACAATATCAGACGTCACAAACCCATTACTACAATCCTTCCACGTCAGGGCAAGAATCGTATAATATTGTTATAGATTATGAATTTGAATATGGCGCCCACTACTATCATAGCATGGTTTACAAAGAAAACCATGGATTTGAGTATTATGATGAGGAAGGCAATATGTACTACGATGGATGGTTTGCAACTAATGACGAGTGGCTCTACTGCCGTCTAAATGAACCAGATGCCTCGGCAACCCCTAGCGCATCAATAATCAACGAATTCATCACCAACGGTCCATTTGAAGTTATGACTCAACAGGTTTCTACCTCCGATGTCGATGGGAAGTCTTCGCTAACCATCACCCCACCGCACACAGGTGCCTATGTTTCAATAGTTCAATCTGAAGTAATCCGTGCTACTGATGGGGAAACACTGACCGGCATTGGACTAAATTTCGGTCTAGCAACACAAGGCAGTATTCGAATAAGTAACCTAGATGTAATTGATTACTTCTCAGGCTTGCCAGTATATGCCGCTAATACCAGCCAATCAACACAGTCGGTAACTGTGGAGGCAACGGGAATATCAAATACTCATCATAAGACTACTATTGGACATTTGCCATTGGACTTATCGGTAGCATTCGAAGATGTTTCGTGGGCAGCTGAGCCTAATATCCAAGACATCACATTCAATCCAGGAGAAACCAGCCGTAGCGTACAATTAACTCATGGAGCGCCGCTGTCGCTGATTGGTATTTTCTCTACGGAATCA
Source organism: Candidatus Poseidoniales archaeon (assembly GCA_009887195.1). GTDB lineage: Archaea > Thermoplasmatota > Poseidoniia > Poseidoniales > Poseidoniaceae > MGIIa-L1. The sequence goes on from QXXX01000073.1 coordinate 15,887, forward strand.
GACCCGCAGGGCGAAGTAAGCACCGATCAAACCTTATCACCCCTGGCCGTTCATTTTGGTTTGATACTTCACAACCCGCAAGAATTAGCCATCAATGGAGCCCTTGGCCCTGGACAGACTACGAATATTGCGTTATCAGAATCTATTGAGCAGGCCAATAGAATCCTTGCTGTAGCGTCACCAAGCCATGGCTTTGACCCAGCGACTGTTGATTTCTCGACCATTACCGAATTGATTTCAAATGAAGCATTAAGGCCAGCAACCGATTGGCCAGGTGTTGAAGAAAATATAGTTTCAGTTTGTGAAGAGATTGACCATTACGGCGATCATGAATGGAACCCGGAAACGGAGAGTCGTGAGCCAATGCTCAAGATAACCGTGCGTCACGGATCCGATGCTATCCAATATGGTAACTATGAAGGATACAGTTTTTCCATGACTAATCATGAGTTAGTGCACGTTGAAACTGGCCAAAGTTATGACCATCTGCCTCTAAGCAGTAGTAATAATGGGCAACCTCAAACATCAATTAGACTTAATTATCCTACTTCTGAAATGCCGACTGGAACATATTCGTTCAACACTGAGACTTCCTTGGATTCATCAGTGGAACTAGAGTTACATGACCCATACGGTCCAAGCTATGACGAATCAGATAATCAAGAGGAGTGCGAAAACAATCTAGACTTAACCGATACAGAAAGTTTCGATATGTTCGACAAGTATGTTACTAGATTTAGCACAATTGCCTGGGGGCAAGGGTCAAGCGCTGACTTGGAATTACCATATCTGTCTTCACCAGTTTCAGAGTATACTGTTATTGCAATTGCCCAACAAGGCTCAGGTCAGTCTGCCAATTTAGTTTCTGCAATTAGCACCACGCTCTCAGTTCCAAATCCTGAACCACCGGCAATGGAAAACCTTTCACTAGTTTTCTCACCATCAAACCCTGCACCAGGGGACATCGTACTAGTGACTATCACTGACGAGTCAAACAACCCTGTTGAAGGATTATCAATCACAGTTGTTAGAGGCGATGAAACATTAACCAGCCTTCTTAGCAATGAAAACGGCCAAAACTCCTTCCCAATACTTGTTGGCGATATCACCATTAGAGTCTCTGGCGGACAGTATTATCCTGTAGAGATTTCTCTTCAAGTGGACCAAGACGGGATTGATGATGATGACGGATTGCCCGGCGATAGAGACGCTGACGGTTATGGTGACCTGTTGGATGCCTTCCCCGATGACTCAAGCGAGTGGTTTGATACAGATTTGGATAATATCGGCAATAATGCAGATACTGACGATGACTCAGACGGTATACTGGATGACCAGGAATTACTGTCTAACCCACAAACTAATCCACTAAAAGCGGATACCGATAACGATGGTTATTGCGACGGAGCCATTGACGTCTTCCAAATGTGCGTCGGTGGAGATTTATTCCCAATCGACTCATCAGAATGGGCTGACTCGGACAATGACGGAATTGGCGATAACTCAGACCCAACACCGTTCGGGGATATTGACGATAATCAAAATAACCAAAACGGCACGGGAGATCTTACCGATAACAGTACGGATTCGCAACAAGATTCGGAGTCCGAATCGTCTGATTCAACGTCCAATAGCATGGTATTAATTGGCGGCTCAATAGGGCTGATTGTAATACTAATCGCGGTTGGATTGTTTATTACATTACGTAATAGAGGTGACGAAGTTGATGAAAAACAATTTGCTAAAGAAGAGGAATTATTTGATACAGTATCCCCAACAATTGCTGCAACCCCTTCAACGCCTCCAATTACTGCTAGAGGAGAAATGCATGATGGTTATGAAGCCATACAATTCCCTGCAGGCTCTGGCAATTGGTTCTATCGAGACCCGACAACAGGGTCCTGGGTCGAATGGCGCTGAAGTTAATCACTGAGTGATGTTATGGGCGCCAAGAGGATGAAATTAATTGTATTAATTTCATTGTGTATCCTTAGCCTGCCCGCAATAATCTCCCCTCCTCAAACCTCGATGGCTACTGAAGCAATCTTTGAAGACCCAGCAATGCAGAGAATAAAATCAGAAGGTAATGACTCAACCATTTCAGCATATCTAATCATTCGAGTTCAACACGAAGACTTAGGTCCGCTAACCAGCAACTTCTCACGCGTTGAGCAATTGTACAATATAGAGCAAGAAGCACGCACATCTACCGATTCAAATTACTCATTTGATTCGAATAAAGTCTATATTAAGCGTCTTGAAACCCCCTTTTCAGCTTGGGAAGGCGCATTTAATACGCGCAATAAGAGCTTGGCTAATGCAGCCAGTTGGGGGGAAGTTCTGCAGCCAACCAATGAAGAAGGGTGGTGCTCAGAGGAGGCAAATGCTGCCGAAAACAACGCCCTTCAGGCCACTTTACTTTTGCTGCCCAAGGAATCTAACATCGGAGTGGCATGTCCAGAATTTGCTGGAGCATCGGCAACCCAACCCCCTCAGGCCAATGAATTGTTATGGTTAATTTGGCTTGATTCCAGTGAAAAACCAGTAGATTGGTCTGAACTATCGATTTGGTGCGAAAAGATTTCTGCTAATTCGGAGTTTAACTTTGAGCCGGCCGGTGTCAATATGCTGTTTAAGGAAGCAGAACTGATCGCCAAGGACGACTTATCGAAAATCTTACCAATAACTGCGGTTATTTTGCTGGCAATTTTGTGGTTGTTTTTCAGAGACATCCAGATTACATTAATGACTCTAGGTTCGGTTGTGTTGGTCGTTTTGGCAGTAATTGGTTTTCTTCAATTATTTGATTACCAATTTTCAGTTATTGACGGTATTGCAATTCCTATTATAATGGGAGTAGCGGTTGATGGGGCATTCTGGTATAAATCTTCGAACAAACCAACTAAAGAGGTGAGGGAGATATTGCTATTGGCAATGGCAACAACGGTTGCTGCGGTGTCTCTAGCGCTTTTTTCACCCATTAAAGCCCAACGTGGCCTTGCCCTGGTGATGATTATCGGGATTGTCTTTGATTGGCTACTTACTAGGTTTGTGCTAGAGGAATATTACCTCAAATTCCGAACTGCACCAATAGTTAACGATGGGGTAAATTTTTCTTCTGAAAATAAAATAAAATGGGGCTGGCCAGTGGCGCTACTTACCTTAGTGATGATTGCTGTAACATCTCCTACCGGTGTTGAGGCGCTAGATATCAACCAATTCTTGCCCGAGGATAGTGAATCACTGGATGAACTTAGTGAACTTAGGGACATGTACGTCATAGCATCTAGTACGATTGTATTCATCACCTTCGATTTAGACAACGCGGATTCCCGTGAATTAAGTAATCTAAATAATTTCAAACAACAATTTGTTCAACACCCCAATATCATTGCCTATGACACCGGCCTATCAAGAGAGATACTAGTGTTGGGCCTGGACGATATAAGCGGAGATTCTAGCTTTGATGACCTCTATGACAGTACAACTGAATCAATTTTGGTCAAAGACCCATGGCTAAGAGTTGATGGAGAGGTCACAGGGGCGTTTATCCTTGCAGTGATTGATGGCGAGAATGCTCAATCAGCTTACCAATTTTCTCTTGATACTCAGGATTTACTCGATGATAATGACTTGTCTGGAGAGATTGGTGGGGATTTAATCACCGGAATTAGTTTGGCAAAATCATTTGAACAGACACGAATTTTGCAGATAATTTTTGCTGGAATAATAGTCTTCACGATTTCTCGGGCAATGACCGGTTCAACCAATCGAGCCGCAAGAATAGCGGTTGGTACAATAGCCGTTGGTATTGCAGTTGATGGACTGGCCAGCCATCTTGGCGGCAGAGGCGTTAATACCGCTCCAGCAGTATTACTTGGCATGGGATTTGCCGCTGACTATCTATCCCATGCAAGTGATAAAATCACCTCTTGGAAATTTGATAATATGGCGCGGTGGGGTGCAGCAATCACTTCTTGCAGCGTCTTTTTCGTAGTATCATTTAGCAAATTCCCACCGGCAAAGGATACCGGGGTTTTACTTACTTTAACTATCATAATTTCGGTATTTCTCGCCACCCTACTCTCAACAGTTTCCCATGAGGGGGCAATTAAGCAACAGGAAGAGTAGCCAATAGTTATATCAAAATGAATAGTGAGCAAAGAACATGAGCCCCCTATTCGAGATGGACCAATATCTTATCCAAACAAAATTTTTACGAATTCTTGGTGGAGCTTTTTGGTTTAAAGATCTACAAGGAAACGTTGTTGCTTACTCCAAACAAAAGCGTTTCAAAATTAAAGAAGACATTGTATTGTATGCTGATGAGTCATGTACCGTAGCCCTATTACAAATTAAAGCCAGAAGCGTCCTTGATTTAGCTGCAACCTACGATGTTTTTGATTTGTCAACCAATGAACACATTGGCTCAGTCAAGAGAAATTTCATGAAGTCAATAATCAAAGATAGTTGGAAACTACTAGACGTTGAAGGAAATCAATACGGCGAATTAATTGAAGACAGTATTGCTATTCTGCGCCGATTTATACCACTTATCCCAGCTAAATTTCACTTTGAAATTCCCGGCCACGAAGGTATAACCATTCACCAACAATTTAACCCAATTATCAGAAAGTCGTTGTTAACAATACCACCAGGTCACCCAATGGATAGAAGAATGATTGCAGCCATTACGCTACTTAATTCCGCTATTGAAGGCCGACAAGGCTAATCAAGCAAACCATCCAAACAATGGTTTCATGCTTAATCACAGTTTAGCATTGCCGTGGCGCGAGTAATAATTGTCGGGGCGGGGATTGCTGGCTTATCCGCGGCAATACATGCATCATCATATGGACACCACGTTGTTTTGCTGGAAAAGTCCTCACGCATAGGCGGGCGAGGCACATCACAAAATGTCGACGGATTTTCACTCCATTACGGCCCCCATTTACTAGATAAAAAGGGTCCATTCTACCAATTATGCCACAAGCTAAGCAGAACGAAACTCTCATTGAAGCCTCTGCGATTAGACAAAATTGAAGCAGCAGGTCATGGTTTAATTCGACCAACAGGCAATATCAAACAAGCAGCCGAAAATCTCCGAGCCTTGAGAACTCAAGATGCGGCAAATCCCTACTTTCAAGCCACAAACTTCCTCACTAACTGGGGCGGTAAGGATAATCAAAAACGTATCAAATCACTTCGCAAGGGCAAGCTGTGTATTTCAAACGAAGGATGGATTGGTTTGGTAGGCAGGCTTGGTGCGGCTTTAGATGAAATAGGCGTGTTAATCGAAACAAAATGTGAGGTGGCCACCATTAATGAAAATAAAATTTGTTTAACCGACGGCCGAGAGGTTGAATGCGATGCAGTAATACTGGCGTGTGGAGTGAACATGGCTAAACAATTGCTCGAAACCGTGGACGAGGATTTAGCTAGGCGGAAATTTGCTAATCTTAGTAAAATCACTGCCAGCTTTATCGAGGCCGGCATTGCCTCAAAACCAATGGCGGGTAAACATGCAATCGTTGATTCAGGTAACAAAATGGCAGTATTTGATAATATTGCAATCCAACCTAGACTTGGCGCTAGTGGGTCACATATTTCCGCAATTGCTGTTGGCGGATTAAACGGCGCTGATAAAGTATACCAATCAGCAAAACAACGTTCAGCAAAGTTAGCAGATTTTCTCGATAAACACATTTCTGGTTGGCAAGATAATATCGTTACAGATCTGCGCCAATCTAGTATTATTGTAAGTTATCAGGGCAGCGTGGATGGGAGTATTTTTGCCAAAAACAATATTTTACTCGCCGGCCAGTGGGTAAGTTCAGATTATGTTCTTTCAGATGCTGCAGCAGATACTGGTAAAAGTGCTGCTAAGAGAGTAACGGACCTCCATCCAACAAAATGATGGATATGAAATCGTTATTCACTGCCGGCTTGACCGGTAAACCATGCGACTAGTATCGTGGAACGTAAATGGAATTAGAGCCGCCATAAGAAAGGGTATTGACGGATATTTTGAGTCGATTGACGCAGATATTTGGATGCTACAAGAGGTTAGAGCCCTACCAGAACAATTACCCAAAAATTGGTCATGGCCAGAAGGCTATGCTCACCACCTTCACACCGCAGAAAAAAAGGGCTATTCCGGTGTTGCAACAATCTCCCGTAGTCCAATGGAAGTAATTCAAACCGGCAAACCCTCAGCGGTTGACCCAAATGATTCTGAAGGCAGAATAATTGTCACAAAACATGGTTCAATAACCTGCATCAATACCTATTTGCCAAGCGGTTCAAGCGGCGAGGAAAGACAGCAATTCAAAGAAACATGGATGGCTGAATGGCGCGAATTCTTGCAACCATATCTAGCGTATGAAACCCCTGTAGTGGTTTGTGGAGACCTTAATGTCGCTCATACTGAAGATGATATTTGGAATCCTAAAGGCAACGCCAAAATGAGCGGCTTCTTACCGCAAGAACGAGAGTGGTTTTCACAATTATTAGACGATGGCTGGCATGACGTGTTTAGGGAGCATGTGGGTCACGGCGTCCAGCAATACAGTTGGTGGTCAAATCGTGGACAAGCTAGAGCAAAAGATAGAGGCTGGAGAATAGATTATTTCTTGCTTAACCAAGCAGCCAAGAAATTAGTCAAAGATGTCCGCATCGAGCGGCAAGGCGGTCTTGATATTTCTGATCATGCACCAGTGATATTAGATCTTAAATGAAGTCTTCAGTGACTTTCCTCAATATCAGCCAAAGCGACCATTAACTCGTCAACCCGATCTCTTAGCGACTGTATTGAAGAATCTTGGACCACTACTTCTAACTCTACTACTCCATCACTTTCTGTTAACTTTGCCGAGCAACCCGGGCGGCTAGCAGCAGCCAATAATACCGTGCCTAGCGCAGCATCTCCAGACCATTGGATAGTGGCGGTGTATGATTCGACCATGGCCCTTCGAGGGGGTGGGCTGATATGAGGATGACTCTTGGACTAAATATGGCGAAGCAGGAACCAAATTACGAGGTTCTGGCAGGAGCAGGAGGTGTGTCACTTGGTGAGGCACGAACCAATCACCAAGGTCGCCGAGCACTGCTATTAGTTCGTGGCCTAGAAGACACAAATGAGTTTTGCCAATTGGCTGAAACAATGGGTATAATTATCGTCGAGAAAATTATTCAACCAGGTTCAATTGATGCCAAGGGCTATTTCGGTAAAGGCAGATTACAAGATGTAGCAGACGAACTTAGATTACGAGTTGACGGTCACCCATGGTCAAAAGTCGATTTGGTATTGATTCACACCAATGCAACACCAAGGCAACTTGTTGCTGTGGGTGAGGCCGCAGGAGTAGAGGTTTGGGATAGAGTGCGACTATTACTTTCATTATTTACCTCACACGCAAACTCTCTAGAAGCAAGAACGCAGGTTAGAATCGCTAGATTACAATCAGATCGAACCGTACTTAGAGAACTTGCTAATCAAACAACAACCGGGGAGCGAGCCGGGTATGGTGGGGGCGGTGTGACTGCATTGCAAGCAGTAATTGCTAACATTAATCGCGAATTAACCTCTCTGAGAAAACGCCAGCAAAAGCACTCAAAAGCCCAAGCTGAGAGACGTCGTCAAAGAATGAGAAGCGGCGCAGTGACCGTTGGGATTGCCGGGTATACCAATGCAGGGAAATCTAGCTTTTTTCTCAAAATGTCAGGGAAAGAAGTGCTTGTAGAAGATAAACTATTTTCAACTTTAGAGACGACAGTAGGCCGTCTTGCAGCTAGTCCAAGAGTACTACTTGCCGATACGATTGGGTTTATTGATAATTTACCCAACGCAACCCTCGATGCATTTAGAGCCACACTTGCTGAGGCATTAGAGTGCGATATGTTGCTATTACTCGTCGATGCGACAGACGAAATTAGTGAATTTGAAAGAAAACTTTCCGCAACTAGACGAGAAATTAATGCCAGGTATCTTAGCGAGGATCAAACAGAAGAAATCTTGTCTGAGCGGAAAATAATGTGTGTTTTAACCAAGATTGAATCTTTAAAGCCCGAAGAACTTGCGCAAAAAGAAGCCAAGGTAATCGATTATGGGTATGGCCAACCAATGTCTATTTCAGTCCATGAAAACCTTGGAATCAACGAATTACAAAACGAGATGCTGGCTTTGCTATTTGGCCAACCCGCAACTTTAGTACTTATTCCAGCAGACGCGGGGAGAGATATTGAAGGGTATGTTGCAGATGTATATGATGCTGCAATGGTTATTGACAAAACTGTAGATAAAAAGGGAGTAATCACAATGCAAGTTTGGATTAGCGACCAATCTCTTGCTAGACTCATTGCTAATTCTAAAGGACGCATTGGAGTCAAGTAGGAAGAAGTTCTAGCAATTTCATGGGCGAAGACGACTTGTCGGATTCGGACTATATCGATGAGTTAACCGGGCTTGTTGAACCAACCGGCAACTTGATGTTTACAACAACAGAAAGCAAGCTGACCATTGAGGTTAACGAACTAACCAGAGTAGGCCATTCAATAGCAGTTCTAGTTCTCATAACTTGCTTACTTGGCTTAGCTAACGGGCTTGATTTCACACAACCCGAATCAGGACTTGTAAGGCCAGATGAGTTTGTATTCCGATTTGCTCAAAATGCACCTGATGAATCTGCTATTTTTAACGGCCATGTATATGATGACCAAGGTGAACCAATCGACAATGCAACAGTCTACATCTCTTGGTATGAGGGCGATTTTTGGAACACTAGTTCAACCGAAACGAGTGGTGATGGATTTTTTGAAATTGAGTTATTAGATCCTGGAATTACTCGAGTAGACATAATAGTTGATAGAAACGACTTCAAAGATCGCTATTCTAACCGAGTACTACTATCTCCTCCGGCATTATTTGAGCCCATAGGTTTCACTAGTATTGATTTCAACATCCCTTCTCAACAGACGTTTGCTGACCAGCCATGTGCCGATGGTACAACAAACTGTACAATTAGAGAAATTGATAATTCAGCCAAACAAATGGACCACCCGCTTATGGATTCAGGGGCGTCGATGATTTATTCGACAATCGGCATTGGTTTTGTCAGTTTGGCGGTCATTGCAGCAGGATTCGCTATTTGGTCGATGAAAACAGGATCTGTTTACTTACTTCGAACAGCTTCAGTGTTGTCATTTTTTACTATGGGGCATTACTATTCAGCCTGTATGTTTAGTTTAGTTGCCTTCATCCTAACCTTTACCATCAGCAAACCACGCCGTACACTCAAGTAAGCAAAACCTTGAGCAATCTTCCGTCTGTATTATCACCTCTAACAGCCTAACAGGCTCTATGAACATGATTGGCGCATGTTGGATGACCCGCCTGCTGGGTGAACCCGTGTCATCATTATCAATTGATGAATCCAACGACATCATTGCCGGTGGGTGGAGCGGTGTGCTGTCATATTGGGACTGTGATGGCGACAATAGTTGGTCAACCAAGTTGCCAGACAGAATAGGATGCATCATATCTAATCAAGAATTTGTATTTGCCACAGCAGGCCTACACATCGTGGCAGTGAGCCGAACTTCCGGCGAGGTGTTGTGGCAATTTGCTCTTGAAGGTAGTGCGGATGAGGTGGTAATTCACGGAGAACGTGTTTATGCTACGTCCTCAGTTTACGATATAGAGCACAATGATTTTATCGATTCAGCAGTTTGGTGTTTTTCCTTTGATGGAGAACACCTGTGGACCAAGCACATGGATGAGCGCCCATGGACCATTTTTCCCGACAATAAAGCGGTAATCATAGGCCTTGGAAGGCCAAAAATGGGCATAGCAATAATCAATCAAGATGGAGATTTAAACTATCAACAACTAGACTCCAATTCACCAGTTACCTTTGGTGGATTAATTGGTAGTAGGCCGTTGTTTGGCCATGCTAATGGAGATATATCTTCCATCGACGGTAACATTACTAGTATAACAGGTGAATCAATTGAAGGGGTTTTAACAGATAACCAAGAAAACCTAATCGTTGTTGCAGAACATTCAGTTCAATCTTTTAATAACAATCAATCTCTATTATGGGTGATGAAAAACCTCCAAACATCAGGCCATGCAATAGGTTTTGAGATAAATAATATCCAGACCTTCTGGTGTGCACAGCCTGATGGATTAAACGGGACACTGAAAGTTATCTCTTGTGATAGCGGGCAACAAATCACAGCAATGAGTTGTAGTAAGATAAGCAATATCGTGGCTAGTGGCAACCGTGTTGTTGTTGGCAACGAAGCGGGTGAAGTTCTCGTTTGGGATGCAGATATGCTAAACAGAAGACTTGAGGGAGATATTGATCCAGCCCAAGACGACCGTAAAAGAGCCATGCGCGACCGTCTTAAAGCGCTGAAGAAGCGCTAATATCTACCTGATCTTCTAGCCCAATCATCTCAATAATCTTGTACATCCACTCTAGTTTCATCATTTTTTGGTCGATATTGGTATTACCTGACCATTGGCCAATTTGCCCAGTCGAAAATCCAACGAGCTTTATCTTGTCTAATGTCACACCTAGCCCTATTGCTAAACACACAGCACGATCACCATCAGTAAAGCCGCCATAATTAACCAAACCGTCTACAAATTGATCGACTTGATGAGTCAATATTAGACTCGGCTGAGTCGCATATCTGTTCCATTTATCAAGCGTTTTTTGCCATCTTTGCTGGTTATCTCCGTGGGCATGAGCGACAAAAAGAACGCCGCATTTGGCGACTGCATCAAGATGAGGGTTACCATCAAAATCGGTCACTACACAGGCTAGGTTAGGATGGTTGGCAATTGCACCAACCGACCCATCCGCCGCAATAATCGCGCAATTTTGTAAGTTAACAGTTGACAGTTCTTCGTCAGTTACAGATGCCCCGACAATGATAACTTGACCACTTTCCGTGAGAGTTTTCTGTAAATTATTTTTATTAATATCTCGATTTTCTGTTGACCATTTTTCAACACCATAAGGGCGCTGCGTCGAAAACAATTTACTCATTAGATTAGCACTTGATAAATCATCATTATAGTTCCAACCAAAGTAATCTCTTACCACAGACTGCACTTGTATTAATGCCAGGGCTAACTCTTCAGTCACAACCCTGCCAGATGAATCAACCAAATGAACCATTATCATGGTGGTATTGATATGGGTCTTAGAATGTCGAGTCCTCATGCCGACTCCAAAAGTCACCCCTTCAATAGAGGATGCTGTGACTTTAGCTAGGTACCCATTCCTTCCTCAGGCCGCGTCTTGGATACAAAATTTAGCCCTCGACCATGAAATAGATTTGGAGGAGCTATTGGAAGGCCAGTGGATGGAAAAAGCCAGACAAAGGGCCCGCATCAGATTGATAGATTCGATTGAATCAAAGGAAGGAGTTGCCGTTGTTGGCGGGGATATTTTTACTGAAGAAGGCCGAATAATTGAAGCATTTTCATTTTATTATGCCCGTCTGGTAGTATTTGCCTCCGAAGATGAACGACTGATTTCACGCTGGGCACAAGCTGAGGCAACACGCGCTGAACAGATTCTAACTAGAGATTCTGAAAATCTGGTAAAAATTGCTAAAACGTTTATTTCGCAAATCGAAAAAGATGAGCAATCGGTTGCACCCTTACAATCAAGTAATCGGGCAAGTGTACGAAAAATTAGGCAAAGCCAAGACGGCAGTATATGGAAAATTGGCCTTGCTGATTTTATTGAGATATGCCCAAAGATTACCGGCTCAAGGTGGCGCCTAGCAAATAATCAGGTTAGTGCAGGAAAAGTAACGCTGTTCAACGAACAACAATATTCCTCATCAGCAAAACTAGCCAGATTACTCAGGGAGCGAATAAAGCAACACATAGAACAAGAAGCACTTGAAAAGATGAAAAATATCGACATGGAACTTGCCATGCGCCTTGCAGAGCCTGTGGGGATGGTTAGAAACCTAATGGCAAGCAAAGCTAGTGAGGCAATTGCTCTAGTCGGGGCAGAAGAATCAGACTGGCCACCTTGCATGAGAAACATAATTGCAGAATTAACCAATGGAGTAAATGTTAACCACTTTGGCCGATTATTCCTTGCTTCAATATCAGCAGCCTTAGCCTTGCCCGAAGAATCCTGCGTTGGATTTTTCAAAGGAGCGCCCGACTTTAAAGAATCAACGACTTCCTATCAAGTAAAACACGTATATGAGGGGTCATACACGCCTGCTGGATGTAGTAAATTGAAATTAAATCACAATTGTCCCGTGCTGCCGGGAGACGACCGTTTATGCGACATCTCATGGATGGATCATCCACTAAAATATATCCGGGCAACACAACGTTGGAAGGCAAAAAACCGTAAAGTGGAAGTCGAGGTTCGACCAGACGATTCACCAATTGATGGGGAACAAATCAATCAATCGGAAATAAAAGATTCCGTAGCAGAACCTGCCGAATCATAATCAAATCGCGCGAAGGATTTGAATCGTAAGACGATTTAGCACGTACATCCTAAGGTGAATTCTATGACTCGAACGCTCGTTTTGACAGTTGATCGTGACAACGATCTTGGTATTAAAACCGCTATTAGAGGGCCTGTAGTAGGGCGCCGTCAAGTGCTTACAGCCGCACTAAAACTTGGTATTGCCGATCCAGAAGAAAGCGACACAAATGCAATTTTAGGTGCATTATCGCAACACGACAACTTATCAGAATCACTCGGGGATGATGATGAGGTTGAAATCGCTATCCTTACCGGTGATGAAAAAGTGGGGATTCGTTCAGACCGAGCCATTGCTGCACAACTCGAAGAAATAGTTACCACATTTCAACCAGATAAAGCAATTCTAGTAACCGATGGCGCTGAAGACGAATCGGTATTGCCGATTATTCAGTCCCAAGTAAGAATTGATCACGTCGAGAAAATAATCGTCAAACAATCAAAAGGTATCGAAGGCACTTATTATTACATCGTTAAGGCTCTAGAGGATCCTAAATGGCGAGCTAAGATTATGATTCCATTTGGACTTGTACTGGCGATATTGGGGCTTGGAATAATGCTGCCTGCAGAAATAGGTGGCATTGTGATTGGTGCACTTCCATTAGTCTCTGGGCTGTATATCTTCAGCAAGGGTGCAGGAATCGAGACAACGGTAAATCGGGTAATTCAGGAAATGCGAGACAACGCAGACGCAGCAATGTTCTCCTCATTATTGTGGACCGCCACCTTGTTCAGTGCAATATTTGCCGTAGCTGAAGGTTATCGAGCTTATACAAATCTAGTGACTGATAGTTCAAATTCGATACTATGGCTTGAGGTTACCCATGCAGCTTTGGCGTGGATAGTTATTGCGTTCTTAACCTCAACAGCAGGATTTATGTTTTTACGCCTTAGACGCGGTTCTTTTTCTGGGCGATTAATAGTATTGAGTATATTTGGCATGGTGGTTTATTCATTCGTAGATTCAGCTTTACAAATCTCAACAAATGTTCTCAATGGAGAATCGTATGAATTTAGTGTCAATCAAATCTTGACAGATTTGGCATATCCACTGATTTGGGTAGTTGTGCTATGGATGGCCACGACCATCAAGAATTCATTACAAGCCAAACAAGCCCAGTCAGACCGCTACTGGGGAATTTAATCACAGAATAAAGCGTGGTAAGTTCTTAGCCATTGTTTTGTGACCCACAACACCAATCAAGACTCCTTGTTGGTTTACCACTGCAACCTGATTTAAGTCATGAGTTAGCATTAGTGCCCCAGCTTTTAGCAGGGGAGTATTTGATTTCACTGTCAGCGGTGGCAAATTGATTAGTTGCTTTGCTGGGACGCTCAACATCCAAGCAACCGAACGTTCAACATTCTTTTTTGCGACAATCTTCAGTACATCGACTGCATGAATTCTCCCCATTGGGACACCTTCCTTGTTAACAACGAAAACGTGGTCCCAATTATTTTGCGTCAGATCGTCTAAAACATCAGCCATAGTATCGTTAGCAAAAACCCAGTTTGCATCAGTCATAGTTTCTCTACAACTGATACTCCTAACGGCTTTAGACCGTTCTTGTGGAGTCATATTCTCCAATTTATCACGTACTGTTTTGCGCATTTTTGTCCTACTCATACCTAGGCCCCTTAACCCGTGGCCGACGACAATCTGTTTTGAACTCTTCCAATATATATATCATATATTTGCCCTGTTTTTGCAAATTTCCCCCTTGCTCAAAGTAGGTAAATGCTCTAAAACAAAGATAACCCCCATTACACTATGACGATTATCTCCCCCGATGAATACACGCTTCTTATGGCAGCACCAGATTATGAGAGAAACTTGCAAGCGGTTAACATTGGTAAAAAGTACGGCCTAACATCAAACCAAATATTGTCAATGTTGCCACTCAAGCAACCCCTAGGCCAACAACGAATTAATACCACACTGCCATCAACCAGTAACTACCGATTCGAATATGACCCTAGTCAAGATGCTTCACAACGACGTCAACAAGTAAGTCAGGCAATTAATTGCCCAGGGTGCGGAGCTGCACTAGGCATCCCAGCGGTTCGACCAATCAAGGTTACCTGCCCCCAATGTCAACTCGAATCAACCTTCATGGAATAATCGGCGTATTCAAGAACATAAACTTCGAGGCCACTACATGGAGAAGATGAATGCCTCTATGTGGCAATATACTCCCAACAATTCACCACACCCGTTGCCAAAAAGCTCGTTCATTATTTCCAATCAAGAAATTCTCTCGCTTAATTTACCGCAAATGACCGAACATGAGATGGCTATTGATAGCATCAAAGAAGCGGTTGCTAATGCTATGGTTGGACAAGAAAAATTAAGTGAACATTTGACAAACAATACTGCTCCCTCAATGGCTGATAGAAAACCCCTATTGCTTCTTGGAGAGTTAGCAAACCCGTTTCAATTAGCCCGTCTTGGGCTTGGAATAATACCAGTGGTTACAGTTAGGATTAGAGATCTGTGCCGTACATATGCAGACAGTCTCGATTCACGCTTGATACAACCTGGCATTCATCACATTACAATGGCTAGATCGAAGGGGTGGTGGGAATTGACCCATCTTAGCTTTGTTACTGTTCAGCAAATGAAGTCAATGATACAATGGCTGGGCAATGGCGCAAGTACCGATTGGCGACCAGTAAAGCCTAATGAGGGGGAAATAATGTTAGAATTCGACCCTGAACTCAGGCACCCAACCATGGAATCGATGTCTTCGCAAGGCAATATCGAGATATGCAACGATGTAGAACCAGACCAAAACGGGCCTAAATTTGACATAAACCAAGTAATTGTTCCAGTCCATACTAGGTATGGATGTTATGATAGTAGAGGGAAGATCATTCGAAATTATCATATCGGTCAAAGAGACTTTCATTCAAACTATTTTAGAAAAGGCTCTTCCATGAAATGGCAGGACATTTTGACAACTCTCTAAACACTCACACTGGGGGCCCAAGGATATCCCAATTTAGCAATTATATATCTTGCAAGCGTAATAATATATGATACAAATGAGAGGGAAAGGAAGTCAAAAAGAAGCCAGACTAGAACGGCTAAAGGAAGAGATAATTGAATACATTGCAGTCGTTCCAGACTGTTCTGCAGCAGACATAGTTCATTATCTATCCAATGAGCGTAGAATGCGTAATCATGGCCTAACAACAAGAAAGGTAGGGCTATTTATCCCACGATATTTATCTGATATTATAGGCTTCAAATTAGACAATACTACAGGCAAGAGGCTGTACAGGGTGGCTGCATAAACGGCAGATTCATTGGCATAGACCTTTTCGGACAACCATGGAATGGCCCAGAGAAGTATTTTCTAAATCCCTGTTCCCTAGCTTATCTCATTCCTCATCAGCAACCATTCCAGTACTGCCAGAGTCTGGGCCGTCATGGACTATTCTTGACAAAACATCACCTAACTCCTTGCAACAACAAATCGACAAATTGGTTAGCAGTCACCCAAATTCACAAGATCATAAGTCATTCTCATCAACAATTACCTTTGATCAAAGTAACGGCCCAGTAATTATCGAACACGGTGCGATAATAGAACCCTCAACTCATTTCATAGGCCCATGCTATATTGCTAAAGAGGCCGTAATTAGGCACGGAGCATATGTTAGAGAATATTCTTGGATTTGCTCCAAAGCTGTAGTTGGGCATGCTTCAGAAGTGAAACACTCAATTTTACTCCCGGGAGCCAAAGCCCCCCACTTCAATTATGTTGGAGATTCGATACTTGGTACCGCAGTCAATCTTGGGGCAGGTGTAAAACTGAGCAATTTGAGAAATGACGGGGCAGAAGTAATCCTAAGAATAGGCGATGATCGAAGACCAAGTGGTTTAAGGAAATTCGGGGCGATATTAGGAGAGGGTTGCCAATTAGGTTGTAATGCAGTAACAAATCCTGGCACCATATTAGGCTGTAATAGTACGGTCTGGCCAAATGTTACGGTCACGGGTGTTTATCCAGAAGATTCCAACCATAGGTGATATTGATGGTTGATAACCTATTTGGCACTGATGGAATTCGCGGATTAGTTAATTTAGAGCAGGTTGATGATAAAACTGCAATAAGCAGATTAGTTGAGCAACGAGAGGTCCATCCGGCAATAATGAAACTTATCGGGGAGTCACTTGGCCGAATAATCAACCAACATCCGCAAGAAAAAATGATTGTAGTAGTAGGATGGGATGATCGCCCTGCTAATATGAAACTTGCAGAGTCGCTAACTATTGGACTAAATCTTGCCGAATTTGAAGTGGTGCAAATAGGGCTATGCGCCACCCCGACGCTGCACTTAGCAACCTTGTCCCACAATGCAGAATTCGGTTGTATGATAACAGCCAGTCATAATCCAGTCGAGGATTCAGGTCTCAAAATTTTCAATAGGTATGGTTACAAAACAACACCTAAGTTTGAGCAAACGCTGTCGCACACACTAATCACTTTAGCCCAAGAAGAGCGAGAATTAGACCAACAGGATATTGAATTTTTACAACAGCCAGCAAAACGATTTGAGTTAAGAGAATGGACTATTCCAGAACATAGAAAATGGTTAGAAAATAGAGCTACAACTCTTGCCTCATCGGTGAATTATCAAAAATTGATTAGCTCAACCAAATTAAACACTCCACTACTAATCGACTCATCTAAAGGAACCGCAAGTATTTGGTTCGCAGAGTGGTTGTCTGCTTGGGGCATTGAAGCGAGAGAAGTAAGTGCTGAAGCAGTGGCCATGAATCTTAATTGCGGGGCTGGAGATTTTTCTCCTACGCAAACTTGGACATTTGATGAAGCGCAGAATTCACCCCACCTGTTAATTCAAAAACTACCTAAATGTGGGCCTGGATTAATTGTAGCTGCTGCATTGGATGGTGATGGCGACCGATGTTTGTTAATTGAAACCACTAAAACAGGATATCAGGTCATTGATGGCGATCGTATCGCTGATACCTTGGTTAATAGTGTTACCAAAGCCGGGCAATCATGGACTTTAGCAGCAAGCATTGAATCGGATTTATCGCTTACAACTAACTTAGACCGGTTTCAAAGTATAGTACATCCCCTCGAAACAGCAGTTGGCGACCGATGGCTCTCCTTTGCACTATCTGGTCAAGAATCTAACCACGTATATTTTGATAGCGTCGATATGCCAACTGTAATTGGTGTAGAGGATTCTGGACATATCGTTCTTGCCGCTCCTCACCCTAATTCGAGTAATCAATGGTCATTGGTCGGAGATGGAACAATGACATTAGTTGCCTATCTCATCGCAATTCATACCTGTGATGAGACAAATTTGATGAAAAGAGGTTGGAAGAAGCGGCAATCAGTGAAGAATGTAGACCGTGGTAAATGGGACGGCAAGAATCAATTATCAGACGACATAGAGCACTTGCTGAAACAAACCCTAACCACTCACAATTCTGTTGTTAATTGGTCCAGAGGAACAATTAGCGGTGAGCCAAACTTGATGGCAATCACGTGTAATTATGGCGGCAACATGCTGTCTATTGGAATAAGAAATAGCGGGACTCAGGCAAAAATTTCAGTTTCCGCAAGGCTAGAATATGGCGGTGATTCCAACGGTATCCAAACCGCAATAGATTCGGTATGCCAGCAACTAGCCAAAATCATGGTTATCCATTGATGATAGTTTTCTCATATGTCTGGTTCAAGTAAGTCACAATACCAAGCAACACAGATGAAGCGATTAACACTGCTAACATTGTTTCTATTCCAGCACCAGTGCTGAATAATACCATTGCAACAATCCAAGATAGTATCATATCTATTGCACCAAATACCCTCCATGCCTTCCTCATAGTGAGGATACCGCTTACCCATGAGGTAGTTGAACAGATAATCAACAATACCGAAACGATTAGCAAACTGCCCCAGCCAAAGCCGGCTGGGATTAGCATCAAATGCATCGACCATAAGCCACCAGCAAGCCAAATTCCGGAATCAGATATGATGGTCCAAACAACAAATAATATGCTTATCAAACCAGTTATTGTTGCGATTAGGTGAATTCCAGGCACTGCTAATCCAGCGAGTTCAAAAGTCCAAAATGCAAGTCCTGTGAAGCTAAATGGAATCATTAACCACGATACCATAACTGCAGCCGGTTGCGTCCAATTCCATCCTCGGCGAAGCACCATGACAATAGCTAAGATTCCTGCAAAACCCACGGAAATCAATCCAGCAAAGATTACCCAAGCAGCTCTGCCTGCTGCCCCTCGGTGGTCTTCTAGTCCCCGCCTAATCCGTTGACCTTCAACCCAGTCGTAGGCTATGACACAAATGACCAGTACAATCTCAACAAACAATAATGGCAAAGTCCAATCAATAATTCCCCCATCTAATGGATTTACCTGATACATAACAGGTACTTCTCCGCCAATAATCAAGGCCATGATGCGATCCATAACCAGCAGGTAAACCACACCTTCAACGGCATTAGGGATTCTTAATCCTAGGTCATTCCTGCCAACTAGGCCAATACTTGCTAATGTGCAAAGCCCCGCAGTAATTACCGCCAAGTGTTTGGCGTCATCAAGACCGACAACTGAATCCGAGATTCTTCCGGCTAAATGGACTAATACCAGTCCAACCATCGAGATTGCAATTGGCAGTTCAATTCCAGCGATATCCGGTAAACGTAAACCGATTTCGTTGGCTCGCAGCCTTGCCAGAGCAATAAACAGAATTGAAACTACTACACAAAATGCCAAGACCAAGTAAGACATTGATGTAGTGAAAGCGATGAAAGTTGAAGCAAGAATCGTGGTAATTAGGAACGCAATTACAATAACAGGTCGATGATGAATATCGCCAATTTCTAAATCATACTGGGCAGAAGTTCCGGCCCTCTTCGCTCGTTTTCGTTGTTTTTCAGCCAAATCAAGCATTTCGACGTCAATCATTTTCAGTTTAGCCTTGTTATCTTGTAACTCATCAACAGATTTTGCAACGTCCTCAATAGATGCTTGAACATCGATAAATTTTTCTAACCGCTCACGCTTTTCTTGAATTTTCTTCAACCGCTCTTCACGCTTTGCGATAGAACGCAACTCAGTTCTAAATTCACCCTGTAGGGCCAAGTAAGCACCGGAGCCGAGGAATGCTAAGACTGTAGCAAGCGTTACAATAGAGGATTCTTTCACTTGGGCAGCATACCCCATTATGACCAATAATCCAACAGCAGCCATCGCTGGGGGCAACAATTTCTCAAGGGTTGCAGCCCTCTTCAGGTATAGCGCTAAAGCCACCAAAGTGATGGCGGTGATAGTGTATAAATTCAATTCCTCGCTCAATAAAAATCCATCACCGTCTAGCGTCATTAAATTAAGCGGTTCTAGGGCAATTACGATGAAGAAACCAGATAGTAAGCCCATCATTAAGGTTAATAATTGCCCTGGTAAAGCCTCGGCCTTCTTCAACAATTCGTCACTAAGTCCAGCTTTCTTCATCTTGTCAGATGCCAATAATAGGATGCCGCAAGAAATAACTAATGTTCCAGCCCATATTGCTTCTTGACCATAACTCCATGACAATGCGATGGTTGATGCGCCCCAAATGGTCATCAATGTTCTTGGGCGACCTTTGTGCTTGTCTAGGTAGACCATGATAGAATGACTGATCATCAATAACGTTAGCATGGAAAATAGCCCAATGGCTGGTAATGCACTTGGCCTGGTAATTGACCAAGTAACAAATAGTGCCAATAAGAAACTCAAGTTCCATAATTGCAATACCTCAGAATCACGAATCCGCGCACCTAATTCTGACATTCCGCTTAACCTAGAGGCCAAGTTGAATCCGGTTTCACCATGCTTCACATTCACCCAAATTTGTTGGGAAAGCAAGACTAGCATCCAAACTGCCAAATCATATTGGTCAATAGAAATTGGAATGTAGTCAGCCGAAACCAACCGGCTTTCAACATCAGTAGCAAAAAACAGTAGCCAAACCCATGGCCCTACCACGGCAGTACCGGCAATTGAAGGGGAGTCTCGACGCATCGATAACTGTGCTAATCCCACCCACACAATTCCTTGGC
This sequence comes from Candidatus Poseidoniales archaeon, assembly GCA_009887195.1. Taxonomy (GTDB): domain Archaea; phylum Thermoplasmatota; class Poseidoniia; order Poseidoniales; family Poseidoniaceae; genus MGIIa-L1. The sequence continues at coordinate 36,532 of QXXX01000073.1, forward strand.
TGACAAGAAGAGTTCTAGACCCGCTTGCCGCATCATCGGCCGGAATTAGTAATGTTAGTAGAAATACAATCAACAGGCCACCAGCCCATAAGACGTGGTCAGACACTGCTGTTTGATTTTTCAACAACGCACTCGCTGTTAATGCTGCAGTTAATCCCGCATAAATGCTGTATGGGCCGAGTCCAAATGGAATCGATAAGTCCAGTGCACCACTTTCAAGAATTGACAACATAAACAGCAGAATTGGCGCCGGCATCACAATTAACGGCAATAATTTAGTCCACTCAACGCCTCTCACAACAAGATATGATGCGCTAAAAGCGGTGAGCAGCAATACTAGTTGGGCCAAAGCGTAACCAGTTTCTAGGCGGTTTGCTGCAACCGCTAATAGTGCCCCAATCATGCCAAGTCCAACAGATACTGACCATAGGCCAGGTTTGCCTAACCCTAAGGATTTGAAGGCATCTGAAAACCAATTGTCCTTATCGACAAATTTGGCCGCAATAGTTGAATTAGTTGCAGTAACGCAAACCATCAGTAAAAAGAGTAGTAATTCATCCTCAAACGGTAATATTTCTAATCCAAAGATCACCCAATTATCTGATATTGCATGCATGCCAACCCATAGGTATGATACGGCAACACCCATACTAGCAAGATTGCCAGAGTTTCTTACGATCGCTAACCCATGTAGCATTATAGTGCCTAAACCAATCATTATGGCGACACCAAACTCTCCGTACAAAGCACCAGCAGCACTACCAACAATTAGCAGAATCAACGTAGCCTGCGCCGCAATCGCATCCTCATCATGACGCTGAGCAATACCGATGTTGAGAACTACTCCCAGTAGTAATAATGCGCCAAGAATATTATCTTCTGATGCAAAACCAAGTTCATCTAACCAACCCCAATGCCACATATCTAGGATTAACCCATAAATGAGTTTCATTGAGATAATAACCCATGTCACGCCAAGAATCCTCATATTAGGGTTAGGGATCCATTTTTCACCCAGATATAATCCCATTATGGCCATTGTAGTTAGTCCAATAGCGCCAAGTACCGGGTTTAGTATTGTGCCAACAATAGTCCCGATTAAGGACCATGAAAAGACCATAGCAATCAACAGGCCAAAACCAAGCCGCTTTTCGCCATGAACTGCTAAATCTGTGACGCTATCTATTTCTGGAGCACTATTTACCGTGCCGTCCTTTTGAATGGCCCCAGGGCGCTCAAAGTCTTCTGCACCCTTCGAAAAAATCTCTGCCACTTCCCCTATGGCGATGTCAGTTTCTTTTTCTTCAACGCCAGTTTCCCAAACCGATGTCTTTTCATCTTCTTGTTCAATCATGAAAGAGGAGATGTCTAGGCCCCTGGCTCGAGAAAAGGATTGCTTTCTGATGACTTCATCCCGCTTGTTAACGGGCTTATCTGCGATGTCTTCAGCATCAGAATCATCAGACATGTAACTAAGGCTTTGACTACTGCTATTCAATACTCGCCCCTATTTGGGATAATTTTTTACTAATTTGGCGGCAGTTGTATAAGGCCCAAATCACAATTTTTTGGGGTACTTGCATGCGAAAAGGACAAAGACAACCTTTGACACGATTTGGTATGGCCGACACATTAGGTGAGCCGAAAGGCGACCTTTCCGAGCACGGATTAGATTGTGCGGGGAGCATCCACTGGAATTTACCTGTGGAGACACTAGTTGAATTGGCAGTCTCTCGAGGCGAAGGAGTATACAGTGCTCACAAAGCTTTGGTTACTGAAACCGGTGAAAGAACCGGGAGGTCGCCCAACGACAAATACATCGTCGATGAGGCGAGCACGAATGGCGACATTAATTGGGGAGACGTCAACGTTTCAACTGATTTGGAGACCTTCAACAGGATGAGAGCGAAAGTAGTTGACTACTTATCCAAGCAGCAAAATCTATTTGTTCAAGATTTATATTGTGGTGCCGACTTTAGCGAAGCACTACCAATACGCGTCATCAATCAAAATGCTTGGCATAATGCATTTGCTAGAAATATGTTCATCAGGCCAAGTGCAGACCAAATGGATCAGCATTCACCTGAGTTTACGGTATTCCACGCACCACATTACGAAGCAAATGCTGAACATGATGGGCTAAACTCTCAGTGCTTTGTGATGGTTAACTATGAAGCCAAAGAAGTCATTATTGGTGGAACAAGATATGCTGGAGAGATTAAAAAATCAATCTTTTCTGTGATGAATTTAATTTTACCAAAAAAAGGCATCCTTCCAATGCACTGTTCAGCTAATACCACTGGTGAAAACACGGCAATTTTCTTTGGCTTGTCCGGAACAGGGAAAACCACCTTGTCTGCCGATCCTAAGCGCGCTTTAATCGGCGATGATGAACATGGCTGGGGGGCTAATGGAGTGTTTAATTTCGAAGGTGGTTGTTATGCCAAATTAATTGATTTATCCGAAGAAGATGAACCAGCAATTTTTGGCACAACTAGAAAATTTGGCTCAATTCTAGAAAACATCGTAATGGATGATAACGGCGTACCAGATTTCCATGACACCTCTAAAACTCAGAACACTAGGGGTTCATATCCGATAGAATTCATTGATAACCGAACCTCGGATTCCAAAGGAGGACACCCACAAAACGTAATTTTCCTTACTTGTGACGCATTTGGCGTTCTACCCCCGATTTCTAAGTTAAGCCCAGATCAAGCAGCATACCACTTTATCTCAGGCTATACCGCCAAAGTTGCAGGAACTGAAATTGGCGTAAAAGAGCCACAAGCGACGTTTTCGGCATGTTTTGGCGAGCCATTTATGCCCATGCACCCAGGCGTTTATGCCGACTTACTCTCACAAAAAATGGAACAACATAACGCCACAGCTTGGCTAATCAACACCGGTTGGTCTGGAGGCCCTTATGGCGTTGGTAACCGAATGAAGATTAAGTACACAAGAGCAATGTTGAATGCTGCACTAGATGGAGATTTAGAAGACGTGGAATATGTCAAGGATAATAGATTTGGTTTTGAAGTTCCCACCTCATGTCCAGGGGTGCCAAGCGACGTATTGCAGCCCATTAAAACGTGGAGTAATTCATCTGATTACAATGCCACAGCAGATAATCTAGCAAGTATGTTTATCGAGAACTTCAAACGCTATCAGCAAGGAGTCTCAGAAGCAGTAAATGCCTCTTCCCCTAAACCACTGCCTGTTAACTGAATAACCGTACTTTGATAACTTAGCGGCGCGCACAAGAACTTGTGAGAGCCATGCGTAATCTACGATTTTTAGTTGGAATTATGTTCATTATTACTGCATTATCGCCGATAATGAGTACCTACAATCCGCTAAGTTTGGAAACCTTTGAGCAAGAAGAAAGCCAGAACCCATTTGGTGAACCAGTATTGTTAGATGAGTTAAGAAAAGACCTCAAAAATGCAGTAGGAGCGCCATGTCCAGCCATACAGAACGATGGCGGGTCTCCAGGTGACGCAGGAAATGCGACAACCAACACTGCCAAGGACCTAGGCTCGAACCCAACCGATTCGTTTACTAGTTGTGCAGATACGACCGACATTGAGGATTGGTATGAATTTACCATGGATCAAGATTACAATATCGAAGTAACCATGTCTAATTATGCAAATGATTATGATTTATACCTTGCATATGAAGACAATGGATCTTACGTTGCTATCGATGCATCAGAGTACGGGGATCCAGAAGAATCGGTTTCCACCACAGGAAGCGCCAACGAATCTACTCCTGGAACATATTGGGTCGTTGTGTTCCCATACAACGCAGGTGGCGGCTCATCAATTGGCGACTATGATTTGGACATTTGGACAAACTACACTGAATCATGTGTCGATTGGTACTCGCCACAGAATGATGGAAATACTGGACAAGATGCGCCGCAGAATTGGTCAGAATCCCCAACCAATATGGGCAATAACGTGACTGCTAGTTATACAGGCTGCCTTGATGGCGCAGATGGAGGCGACGTTTTCGCTTTTGACGTGCCGGTAAATCACACTATTACCGCAACTTTAACCATGGATTCAGGAGTTGACTTTGAATTAATCATGCATCAACCCAATGGCTCAATTATCGACGTATCAGCGAATTCCGCAGGAGTTGATGAATTCGTCACATCAGTAGATACAACATTCGAAAATCAACCAGGAACATATTTTGTAAATATTTCACACTTTTCTGGAAGTGGCAACTACACACTTGATATCTGGACAAATTATAGCGTACCAACTCCAAACCTAGCTATCGATAATGTTAGTTTTGGGCTAGCAGCAAACCCAGGCGATGTAGTACCTTTCGACATAACAGTAATCAATGACGGTACTTTAGAGTTAACAGATTCTTTCATGGCAGAAGTTATCCTAAGCGTTGACTCGGGACAAACTTGGGTAGACCATAATCTCGGTAATGCAACTTGGACTTCTGGACTGGCAATTAATGCCACCCAAGTTATTACGATTAACGGAGCAATACCAACAAATATTGTTGAGGGGGAATACAATGTATTTATTGTCCTTGACTCAGAAGAAATGGTGACTGAAAAGAATGAAGCAGATAATGTCGAGTTAGCCGATGACACACTTGAAATCGGTAATTCTGTTAACGCTTGTGCAACTCCGCAAGATGATGCAGCATCAGGCTCTGATATTGGTGAAACCGTTGCAACATCTTTTGATTTAGGGACAGACCCGGAATTAGAGGTAAGAGGTTGTATTGACTCTACTGATGAAGCCGACCTTTACAAGGTGACAATTACTCCAAACCAACCGCTTGAAGTAACCTTGGTAACTGCGCCAATTGATGGTGCAGACTTCGATTTGAGACTTCTTTTACCAAACGGAACTGCAATTGACACAAGCTTGTCTCTTGGTGACGATTTCGTCACCTTAGAAGGCTCTGATTACGAAAATACCGCAGGTGACTATTACATCAATGTCACTTATTGGGGCGGCTTTGGTACAAGTAATCCTGGTGGGACCTACCGATTACTAGTTGGCGAACCAGACCAATCAACATATGTTCCACCGTTTACCTGTGGCAATCAAAACGACCTTGGCTTAGGCCAAGATGCTAGTTCATCCGGAATCCCGCTTGGGACAAATAATCCAATCAGTGGTACAGGTTGTTTGAGCAATTCAGATACTGAAGATGTATACAGTTTCACCATTGACGATTACTACAACACAGAAGTTAGATTCAATGCTTCTATGTCTACACCTTTCACCGCTACACTAACCAACAGTGCTGGCAACTTAGTGGCATCAGTGGACAACATGAGCTACGGATTAGTCTTTGAGTCGATGGATAATGAGACCTATGAAGGGCAAACAACAACATACACGCTAACGGTTGACTCTAACGGTGGCCAAGGCGATTATGATGTTGAACTCGTAGTTGTTAACCCTGCACTACCAGACCTGATTCCAGAATCACTATCGTGCCCAACTTCTGAAGTATATACCGATGAAGAGGTAACTACCCAATGGATAATCCACAATGCACGAGGTCCAGCATTTGGGCAAAGCATGGTTGTTCTAATTGAGCTGGTTGACTCAGATAACGTAACACTTACTACAATGTATTCTTCTGAAGTAGAATCTGAAAACCCAAGTACAACCAACGCAATGTCATATGAGCAATCTAGTGTACAAGATAGTTATGCATTCTTTACCATTCCAACAGATACCCCATCAGGGGATTACCGCTGTAAGCTAATTATTGACAGTAATAATGATGTCACTGAAGCCAATGAATCTAACAACGTTCACTTTTCTGAACCATTCTATGTTCAAAATGAAGATGAATTATGGGCCAATGATGTAGACAAAGACGGTTTCAATTCAACCGATGCTGGAGACGGAATTATCGACGACTGTCCTAATAATCCAGGCACCTCAACTGTCGACAGATATGGCTGCCCAGATCTTGATAGTGATGGAGTTTCCAATGATAATGATATCCTGCCAAATGATATGTCCCAGTGGTATGACACCGATGGCGACGGATTTGGTGATAACCCAGATGGTACTAACGGTGACCAATGTCCAGCCGTTGCTGGAGTCTTTTCGGGAGATGATGGCGTTGGTTGTCCAATTCTAGATTTGGATTTGGACGGGGTTCTCAATGAAAACGACTTGTGCCCAGAGACGCCAATAGGAGTGATAGTTGGTTCCGATGGTTGTGAGTTGCCAGATGAACCGGGCGACAACACAACAGGTCCAACGGACCCAGTCGACCCAGTTGACCCAACAGATCCAACGGACCCAGTTGACCCAACAGATCCAGGAGATGATACAGACTTAGGTGACGATACTACCGATTCGACAGATGAGGCTGAATCAGAGTCTGGTATATTCGGTATGTCTTATACGCTCGTTGGAATAATTGGTGCAGTGATAGTATTACTCTTAGTCACGGTATTCTTTGTTAGAGGAAGAGGCTCCAAGAACGATGCTTGGTCGATGCAGGAGAAGGCTTATTCTGATGCTGGATTCGCTGCAGTAACGGGTATGCCGGCGGCAGATACTTCAATTACGCCAGAGCAACTAGCATACGAGCAACAATTAATTGCGGCAGGTTATCCTGCAGACTATGCAAGAGCATATGCAGACCAACATTTCCGACCTTGGCTAAAGCAGTGAAGTAAAGGCAATACTCATGACCTGCCGATTATTGGCACACTCATGCAGGTAATGATGAAGACCAGTGCTGGAGACATACTGATTAAGCTATACAATGAAGAGGCGCCTAAAACCGTTGAGAATTTTCTCAAACTAGTTGAAATGGGCCATTATGATGGACTTCATTTCCACCGAGTAATTCAGGATTTCATGATTCAAGGAGGGTGCCCACATTCCAAAGATCCATCTTCTCGTAGAGCAGGAACTGGCGGGCCGGGCTGGCAAATCCCTTGTGAGGCTTCTGCTCTTGCGCTAAAGCATGACAGGCCGGGGGTACTTTCAATGGCCAATGCAGGTAGGAACACCGGCGGATCTCAATTCTTCCTTACTACCGTTGCAACACCGTGGCTGAATGGTAATCACGCCGTTTTTGGCGAGGTAGTCGGGGGAATGGATGTCGTAAAAACTATTGAGAATTGCCGTAAGTTGCCTGGCGACAAACCAGCTGAGCCACAACAAATAATCAGTTGTAAGGTAGTCGCTTAAGGATTAGAGATAAATTCTATTTTGTTGGTATACTAACAATAGATATTATTTAATAATTAATTATTAAGGCTAGGCCATGTCTAAACATCGTGTCGGAGACCGTAGAATAATTAGCATTAGCTTACCTGAAGACCTAGCGTCAAGATTAGATCGAAGTGTCGGTAAGGGTAAATCAGGGCGTAGTGCTACCATTACCAAGATGATTGAGGCTGCACTTTCACCCCAACAGCCAGGGAAAATCGAGCGTGCAGCAAGACCCAAAACAAAGCCAACTGGGGAAGTTAGAGTTGAAAGTGATACGATGGGGGACCTAGAAGTTCCAACAGACCGTTATTATGGCTGTCAAACCGCTCGCTCATTGATAAATTTCGACATCGGAGATGATAAAATGCCTAGAGGAGTAATACGATCTTTTGGCATTCTAAAGCAAGCTGCAGCCAAGACTAATGTTTCATTGAAGCAAATAGATGCCAAGGTTGGTGAATTAATAATCCAAGCCTGTCAAGAGGTTATTGATGGTGAATTAGATGATCATTTCCCACTGCGAATTTGGCAAACAGGTAGTGGTACTCAAAGTAATATGAATTCCAACGAAGTAATTGCCAATAGAGCAATTGAAATTGCCGGAGGAGAATTGGGCTCTAAACACCCAGTTCATCCTAACGATCACGTCAACCGAGCCCAGTCTTCCAATGATACCTTTCCTACAGCCATGCATATAGCTTCAGCAGAAGCTTTTGTTCACGATCTACTACCCAGTGTCAGGGCTTTGAGAAATGCGTTAAATGACAAGGCGAAGCAGTGGGAAAGCATTGTCAAAATAGGGCGCACTCACTTGATGGATGCAGTTCCGCTGACCCTTGGACAGGAAGCTTCTGGCTGGGTAGCCCAACTTGATGCAGATCTTCGCCGCCTAGATTTTGCCTTAGATGATTTATTTGAATTAGCATTAGGGGGCACTGCTGTTGGAACTGGCCTGAATACACATCCACTATTTGCCCAAATGGTCTCTGATGAGATTTCTAATATCACCGGATTAATGTTTGTCAGTGCAGAAAACAAGTTTGCCCAACTAGCCGCTCATGATGCAATAGTTGCGGCTAGTGGCGCACTAAACACTTTGGCAGTAAGTTTGATGAAAATAGCCAATGACATAAGATGGCTAGGTTCGGGACCAAGGTGTGGATTGGGGGAACTAGCATTGCCAGCTAACGAACCTGGCTCGTCAATAATGCCAGGTAAAGTAAATCCAACCCAAGCAGAAGCGATGACAATGGTATGTTGCCAAGTTATGGGCAACCATACAGCCATAACAGTAGGAGGCTCTCAAGGTAATTTCGAATTAAATGTATACAAACCAATGATGATTCACAATCTACTTCATTCGACAAAATTACTCACCGATGCTTGCCGTTCTATGCGAGAAAATTGTGTTGAAGGGTTAGAGCCGGTTAGAGAGAATATCACCAACCACTTGGAAAATTCATTAATGCTAGTTACTGCCCTCAACAATCAAATTGGTTATGATAAAGCGGCTAAAATTGCTAAAAATGCTCATGAAAAAGGTCTCACACTGAGGGAATCTGCATTAGAATTGAAATATTTGACTAACGAAGAATTTGATTTGTGGGTTCGACCAGAACAAATGATCGGGCCCTCAGTCAAGTGATTACAAGAAATCCGACAACGTCATTTGCCTTGCACGGTCGTTTTGGAATAATGAATCGGTACTATTAGCCAACCACTGAACATTTTGTTTGGTATAGGTGTCGACACCATATTTTTCCATAACGTGAAGTGTGACTTTGATGTATTTTCTTACTGCCCCCTCTGAAACAGTAAGCGCTAGATTGCCGTTGCACAAATCACCTTCAGATTTTACTATTCCCATCGAGGCAAAGCCTGCACTACTTGCTTTAGTTTCCTGAATACACTTTCCTGCAATAGGCATTCTTCGATAAGAGTGAGCACACTTCAAACACCGAACTTTCTGCCTAGCAAAAGCATTGAGGTTACCTCTAAGATCAGGGAGGAAATGCGATCTAATAACACTTGAAGCTACCCTCCGAACATCGACTGCACGCAATCTATGGCCCAAATCTAACTGGCCGTTCATCTTGTCAATCATAGTGTCTAAGGTCTTGTAAGCAGACAATGCTGGCCCAGCGGAAATCGATGCGCAATCGTGGGTGTATCCATAACCCCTCACGGCAGCAACTGAACCCAATCTTCGCTCGACAAAGTCAACACGGTTTGAGAGAGATTTCGGATGTGGGCAATCTTGAGTTATTTCATAAAAATCACGTTCATAGAACCATCCCGAATCTACATTCAGGGCTTCTTTGTCCACTTCAGTTGGGTTTAATCTAGTGGTCAATACTAAAGGAGCGTCCATTTGACCGCCACGGTTAGCTGGTAAAATGTCTCTACTGAAATTTAACAAACCATCCATTAGTAACATTATAGCATCTTCATCTCCATCACAATTTCTTCTTTTTGAAGCATGGAATAGTGGATGAGCATACCCCCCAGAACAGTCGGCCCAGCCGATAATTCTAGACAACACTCCACCCGAGGTGTGTGGTGCTAATGCACATATTAAATGACCAACTAAGTCCTCTGGGGATGATACATTATAATACGGCTCCATATCATAATATCTTACCAATAAATCATCAATAAACTGTGTGGTTCGCACAAAATAGTCTCCAGCATTTTTAGCTACTATGAAATCTTGTGGATACAACTCAAGCATTTGATCGTCACAGGTTAATTCCTCACCTAGGTAATCATGGGTGTAGCCTAAATTGACCAGTCTCTTCCATGAGACCTCTACCTCACTTGGCTTAAAGTGAGTAACAGGGACATCACTCATATCGAATCTAACCGTGCCATCTCTAAATACTGGCAAGTCATATTTAGCACGTAAAAGACCCTTTTCTAATGCCTCGGGAGTTTGATTTTTACTGGCGATTTTCTTCATACACTTGACATTCTTAGGTAATCTATCAAGACCTAATGTGATCATAGCATCATCAATCATTGAGGAAATAGGGACAGTGGTTATTTCGCCTCTTCTTCGACGATTTTCTGCTAATTCGCCTTTGAATTCAGTTCTCCCTCCACATTTTTCCCCAACAATCGGTTCACCAAACTCGTTTAATTTTCTATGATGGCACGATAACATTGGAGACTTTTTGTTACACTTAGTGCATGTTCTAATCCCCAGCTGAACTCGAATGTCCTTTTTCCTTGCAGCATTGGTTAGTAATCTTTGATTGCCACCGTTGAGGTCAATTGGAAATAAAGTATGAGCCATCGGATTCATTACTCGAGGTGCCGATTTTTCTGGACGGCCCATTCGGCATCCTATTCTAACCGGTGCAGAATGATGCCACCTTAGTTTTGACAATTTTCTAATTATTGGCAAAACTCCATCCACACGATAATCATCGCGCTCAATTTGTGATGACAAATATGACGCAGCATCATCGGGACCAATATCAGGGATGTTTGCGGCAGCAATACGGCCAACTTCATCGGTTTCGGCAATGCCTTTACCCTGTTGACGTGCATTAGTTTCAGCAGAAATACGGTAAATAGAGCGTTCTTTTTCTAATTCATCTAGGCGCAATTCTTCTTTCGCAAGAATCTCTGCACTCCGCCTTAGCTTGGCTATTTTATCTTCGAACACACCAATAGAATTCGCAGTCATTATCGCTTTGTTACCGTCGATGGAAAACCCAAAAGCTTCCATCATTGCTGACCAGCCGCTAGTAATGACTAGATCTTCACCATCATGGTAATGTGCTAAACCAAGAATCAGTGCAGAGCCCTTCACGATTCCATGCTGCATTAGTGTCCAAAGAGCCGATTTATCCGTGTCAAATATTGCCTCTGTTGAGATGAAATTGGGCCCGGGAATATCTTTTATCATTTCCATAGATATATCAGGGTGGGCCATTTCAGACATTACTTTTTGATTCCAGTTTGCTACTCCACCCTTTATTCTCAATGATTTAGCCTCAGGCCTAGGAGTGTCATTTAACATAATTTCATCTCCACTAAAATCTTCAACAACTGAGGCATTCAAGATTTTTAATAACTGAGGTATCCATTCGATTGGCAAATCTAGGAACCAAGGATTGTGTGGGGGCGGCAGAGAGGTCTTAAATCGCTCAGCAATAGACTTAGCTTGCTGCCAGTTTGGCCTCAAGGTAACTAAAAATCGGTGCCACAGTAATCTGACTTTGAACCTTAAATCTGCATCGCCGATTTCTTCTATTGTAATACCAGGAACGCCACTAGGACATTGTTTGCGCGTTATTTCCATTATCTCACAAAACACCTCTACTAAATCATTTGATGACAATTCTTCAATCAAGTCGCTTGCCCACCAATCTAAACAATATCCTGCCGGAACCAGATTCTTGTTATTCTCCATAAATTCTCCATAGCCAATAACAATCTCACCATTATCCCAAATAGTAGCAATATCTTTTTCCAATGATTTGAAACTAGCAACGTCATCACATCTTGTGAAACGACCGTTGTTTAGTACCACCCACGGCCCGTCAGTGTAGTCAGATGGAGTAATAGCACATGCTTTACCAGGGCGTTCAATTTTCATTTGAGTGCCAATTGTGATAAAATCATCCATTGCCAGCATACACGCGGGGTTTACTGAAGCAGCAGCCAAGCCCGAAGGGCGGGCTCTTCCATATCGTAATCTGAATCCGCCAGGTTCTTGTGGCGAGCCAAATACCGGCCTTCCAGCAATAATGTCATTCATGAACTTGGTGATAGGTTCGGTTAGCCTAGACTTGAATTTATTTTCATCCTCATCTTCTTGAGGCTTATCTTTCTCGGCAAATTTACTGATGAAATCCCAACCGGCAATTTTCATCCGTTCAGTATGTTTGCGGATTTTTGGAGCTTTCAAACACATCCCTTCACCAATAACTAACAGCACTCCTCCTCGAATTCTAGCCTCGTCAATATTTCTTACATTACCATAACCAGAACATTGGATTTTTTCCGTGGATTCGCCGTTTATCATGACAGGACACGCTCTAACAATTTCGTCAATTTCTTCGGGGCTTGGCCGATATTGCAGATTCCCTCGATAAAGTCCGAATTCCTCTTTGACTCGTTCCACTTCTGGGTCTGTTGGTTGATATCTACCAACATTGAGTTCGATTCTGATCATGTCAGCAATCAGTACAGCCAAAGCTTGCGCAGTTCCACCAGCGGCTCTAATCGGCCCAGCGAAATGAACAGATACGAATTGAGAGCCATCTAAGTTGTTGAGTAATCTCACTTCACTAATCCCTTCAAGAGGTGCTACAAGAACCGCTTCAGTTAGAATTGCGAGCCCAACTCTAAGACCCACATCTATAGCAGTGACAAGGTCATACCCTTCATCCCTAAATCCTCTAGCTACTGATTGCGCCATTAGCATTGATGTTGTTTCCCTATCGTACTTTTCTAACATGTTGCGAATATCTTGTGCAACTTCATATTCACCAAGATATTCAACGAGCAACTTTTCAGTCCTGCCCGCTAGGTCAGCGGCCCTAGGAATTTCAACAAATGGCTTATGATCTAGATTTTTAGCGCGGGCTTTTTCAGCAATCCGATAAGCATCATCAGTCCTTTCATCCATCCATTGTTGGTAGTTTTCCATCTCAAGTTCTAATCTTGCAAGGTCAATCCCTTCAAGGGGGTTATTGTCGGCTTTTGTGGTTACAGTATCCGACATTCTCCCCACTACCTATGAACAATGACGACCGCTTATCAACAGTTGCCTAGGGGTAACGCTCACTTTCAACATCAAAGACATTTTTGTTGAACATTATGGTAAATTGTCAAGAAAGTTCATGGCCCATTTTGTTGACCAACAGATAATGGGAGTCGCAGGAACAGTCCGCAATCATCCAAAATGGCCTAGACTAGTCGAGTTGGTCAAGGACTTGGCCTTTATCGACGGCGGCGATGACAATGCGTTTACCTTAGCAAGCGGGAGAAACTCTCGCTGGTTTTTTGATACAAAACCCGTCATGATGCACCCAGAGTCAAGTCATTTGTTAGGTGAATTACTAAATTTGCGGATGGATGAAATGGGCGCAGATTTTGTTGGGGGTCTAGAGCTGGGAGCGGTTCCATTGACTGCTATTGCAGTAGCAATGGCGGATGAAAACTCTCCAAGACGCGGATTTATGGTTAGAAAAGAACCAAAGGGGCGGGGTGGTAGAAAAACCAATAATCCACCAGGCATAGAGGGTTCATCCCTATCTGCTGGCGGCAATATTGTGATAGTAGAAGACGTTACAACCACGGGCGGGTCTGCAATTAAAGCTGTAGATCGAATACATAATGATACAGATTGCAAAGTAATCGGTGTGATCAGTATTGTAGACAGAGAAGAGGGTGCAGAGCAAGCTTTTGCAGCCGCCGGGATTCATTTTGAGAGTTTAATGACCCGTAGTGATGTTGCCCAGTGAGGGATTTAATGACCCAAATTCTTGAACCCCTTTCTACATCTAGCGACGGTCTGTTTGAGCATAACCCAGATAAGACGGCAGTAGAGAAGTTTCGTTTTTTTCACGCCGATGAAGGCAAACCTCTGGCTACACCTTGGCAAGTAGCTCTTTCACGTGCATTGATTCTACGGCGGTATAAATTAAGTCAAGGTATTATTCTAGATCCTGCTTGCGGTAGCGGTATTCAAATCGCTGCCTATTCAGAAATATTAGGAAGGCCAATAGTTGGCGTTGAACTTAATCCCGAGCGAGCCAGAGCAAGCGCAGTAAATTTTCGTACGATCTTTACCGAACGGGGCGCCACTTCAATCGAGCGACTAAAAAATAGCAAAATAATTGTCGGTGATGGCACTAAGGGGGATGAAATAATCAAACTTTTGAGCGAAAATAACGTAGATTCAAAGGTTGCTCTCCTTCACTTAGACCCTGCTCGGCCACGTAATAGTAGAGAACATTCGTTAAGTGAAATGGCCCCTAAATTAGATCAAGTTTTTGCCGGATGGCAAGACCATCTATTAACGACTTCCAACGGACCGCCAATTTTATTGGATTTATCTCCGAGAATCTCTAATGAGCAAATGCTTGAGGTAGAAGCACTTGTTGAACAATTCTGGCCTAATTCTAACAAAACATGGACTTGGACTTCGAGGGGCCGGGGCAGAGTAGACCGTCTTGCTCTTTGGATCGGCCCGATTGCCGAGCCAGGAATTTCTAGGCGATTTGTTAGAATCCCCCCAGACCCCAAGCAACCACCGTTTGAGATGTTAGGCGGACAACCATTACAAACCGAACCAGAACAATTGACGGTCAATGACAAGGTTCCCAAAAGAGGTGATTTTGTCTCAATAATTGACTCAGCCTTAGTTGAATCAGGTATGGCAGAAGACTGGCTTGAATCACTAAACATTGGTCAAGAATATGAGTGGTCTTCTACTGCCGGCAGAAGGCCGACGATATATCATTCAAAAAGCCTGAATAACATTCCCCATGGAAGTGAAATTTTAGTACAATGTACTGGTAAAATCGTTGACTTGATTCACGATGATTTAACCATGGAAACGGTTGATTCATTTGTTGAGATTTGTTTGGCTAATGATGTCAAGAAACTAACTATTCGAGCAAGTCTTGCGCCAGATTTACATCCAAAACTCCAAGGATCTTTTGATCGACAATTAGCAAAGCGTCACGGGTCCCGAGATGCCTTTTTACTAAAGCGGCCAAATCATGCGACATTTTTGCTATGCATAACTTCATAATTTTGTTGAAATTGTGGTAATTTTGACTTTCCAAAACCTTCTGCCGTATCGCGGTCTTGATATATGGGAGGTTGGTCGGGAACTTGCTTGACACTGTGTGTAAGCATCAAGGTGAAACAAAATGGCACAATCGAAAACCGAAGACCTAGGAGAAGATTTCTCTTACATACTTCGTATGGCTGATACCGATATTGATGGTCTAAAACCACTGGCTACAGCGCTAACAGCCGTCAAAGGAGTCGGGGCAAGAACCGCTAACCAAATCTGTAGAAATACCGGATTTAGCGCCTTCGCTCTTGCTGGACATCTATCTATCGAAGACCAAGAAACACTCCGAGTAGCTATTGAAGGTTACAATGAATCGGTTCCGCTATGGATGCTCAACCGCCAAAGAGACTTAGAAACGGGTGATGAAATTCATTTGACCGGCCAACAAGTTTCGTTAACACTCAAAGACGACATCACCAGACTACGTTCAATCAAATGTTACCGTGGTGTCAGACACGCTAACGGTAACAAAGTACGTGGTCAGCGTGGACGTTCAAACGGCCGTGGCGGCCTAACACTTGGTGTAAGCAAGAAGAAGTGAGGGATTTATCATGGGAGAGCCAAAGTTTTCGAGACCAAAGTTTGACACGCCTTCACATCCATGGAAGGCTGCAAGAATAGAAGAAGAACACGCAATTAAAGCCCAACACGGCCTTAAGAATATGCGAGAAATCTGGAAGGCTAAATCTCAACTAAGGCGTCACCGAAGACAAGCCATGCGCTTGATCGGTATGGTTGATACCAGTGAAGGACACGGCAAGAAAGAGATGGAAGACATGCTTCGCTCGCTAAACAACAAGGGGCTAATTCAATCAGATGCTTCTCTTGACGACGTTTTGTCATTGGGTACCGAAGATATTCTAAATCGAAGACTACAAGCTCAAGTATACTACAAAGGACTTGCAACTACTATGAAGCAAGCAAGACAATTAGTAATTCATGGACTAATTTGTATCGGGGAGCAAAAAGTTACCATCCCCTCATATCCGGTCTCTAGAGACGAAGAAGAACATATCAAGTATCATTCCAGTAGCGAACTTAACAATCCTGAACACGCAATTAGAAAGACAATCGAAGGTCGAAGAGAGAAAGCTGAATATGCTGTAGACGAAGTCGACCCAGAAGCAACTCCAGAATTTGCTGCTGAAGTAAAGGCAGCCGCTGAAGCAGCACCATCAGCAAAAGAAGGAGGCGATGAGTGATGACCCGCAAAGCAATCGTCAATATATTCAGTTCTTACAACAATATTCTAATGACGGCAACCGACTTAACCGGTGCCGAAACAATCACTACCTGCTCAGGCGGGCAAATGGTGAAATCTTCAAAGGATAGTGGTGGCCAATTCGCCGCTACTAGAGCAGCAGAAAAGTTAGCAGATGCGCTTAAAGACAAGGAATTCTCGCAACTAATAGTCAAATATCGAGCACCTGGTGGCAATTTGTCAAATAATACCGGTCCTGGTGCACAAGCAGCAATCAGAGCCTTGACTCGTGCTGGAATGACAATTACAAGAATCGAGGATGTAACTCCAATAGCTCACGATGGAACCAAGAAGAAAGGCGGCCGTCGTGGACGAAGAGTTTGATTTAGAGGTGATATAGTGAAAGCAGAAGTCGTATCAGGATGGCCAAAAAACAACTCAATTAGAATCTCACTTAGCGAGACCGATGCATCTCAAGTGAATGCAATTCGTCGAGCATTAATTTCAGATGTTCCTAAGTTAGCGATTAATAGAGTCAACTTTAGTCAAGGAGTAGTTGAGGCAAATGGAGAAATTCTAGAATCGGTTAACGTACTTCCCGATGAAGTACTTGCTCACAGACTTGCAATGATTCCAATTCCAACTTTCCCTGAAGAAAAGCTGGCGTTTTTCGAAACCTGTAGCATTTGTATAGACTTAGTTGAATCAGAGAAAGGTTGCCCATCCTGTCAGGTACTATATTCGCTTAACATTCAAGGTCCTGCAGCCGATGCTGAAGAAGAATATATTACAGTTTATGCAGGAGATTTAACAACTATTTCCGACCCAATGTTCGATGTCAGAGAAGAGCATAGAAAAATTCCTCTTACAATATTGTCGAAAGGACAATACCTCGAACTATACGCCTTTGCTACCCTTGGCAGAGGTTCTTCCCACCAAAAGTGGTCACCTGCAGCAGGAATCGGGTTTACCGTTCGCCGAGTTGCTAAACTTAACAATGCTAAGAAGGCTGATACGCTATTTGCTCTGAATCTGAAGACTAGTGACGGCCGTGATATCGATGCTAAATTGTTTGGTAAGGACAAAAAAATTGATGATATCAATACTGTACTTGATCTTGAAAGAGCCCTACACCAAGTAGGCCCAGGAACAGGAAGAGAAGCAGATTTCGCCAATGCGATTACCATGGAAGACATGGAAGGAAGTTACATTTTATCCTATGATACCGATGGTAGCATGAGTCCAGAGACCGCCTTTAATCTTGCAATGGAAGAACTATCCGACAGATTCACCAATCTGAACGGAGAAATCAAGACAGCACTAAAGTGAAACAATTCGCTTTAGTAATGAGTAAATTCAACTTCAGCACCTAAGTGGACTACTTTGTGGCCATTATTGGTTACTTGACCGATTATTTGTACGCCGTTCATTTTTTCTGTTAGCCATTCCGTGATTGCCACAGCATGTTGTGAATCTACTGCTAGTATCATACCGCAACCCATGTTGAAAGTACGATACATCTCCCAAGTATCAACACCACCAGTATTTGCCAGCCACTTGAATTCTGGATGTACAGGTAATGGGTTATCAATTTCCCAACCAAGAGACTTATGCAATCTCAATAGATTCGACAAACCTCCTCCAGTGACATGACATATTCCGTGTATATCGTTAACCGAGAAATTAGATTCGGGCGACTGGGCTAATTTAATCAAATCAACAACAGGGTCACAATATATTTTGGTAGGATTAAGAAATACTTCACCTAGGGTGACTTGTTTTTGTTCGACAAATCGTAATATTTCTCTACCATTAGAGGCAGTGTCAAACGGGGCAGAATCGTGATATGAAAGTCCCGAATGATCAATAATTCGTCTTACTAATGAATACCCATTTGAGTGAATCCCCGAAGATGGCAGGCCGATCAACACATCCCCTGCTTGGAGATTTTCTCCAGTGATTGCCTCATTCTTTTTTAGATATCCAAGGGCAGTACCAGATAAATCAAGTTCTGTGACAATTCCTGGTAATGATGCAGTTTCTCCACCTGCTAATGTAACTCTAGCTAACCGACAAGCCTCGGCGAGAGATGCTCCAAGTGCAGCATGTACCTCGGGGTCTGGTTTGGGCACTGCGACATAGTCAACAAAGGCAATTGGTTCTGCACCAACGCATAGTAAATCATTAACGTTCATGGCCATACAATCAATTCCTACACCAGACCATTGGTTCAGTAGCGACGCAATTTGTAATTTACTGCCAACTCCATCAGTAGCTAAGGCAAGTAAGTTATCGCCAAATTCAATCAGCCCACCAAATCCACCCGGCAAATCTACTGGGGCACCAGGAGTTCCTGCAGGTCTGACAGATTTTCCTAATGAAGAGATTAGAGAGGCTACTGCTGAACCCTCCAAGTCAATGTCGACGCCAGCACTAGCGTAATCCATCTTATCTGTCATAACACTGCCAGCAACAGGCAGGCAATGAATAAACCGGCTCAAGAGTAGAGTGCTTCAGCAAGCAGAGGCATACTGCAATCTAAACGATAATCAATACCTGAATGAGTTCCTTGGAACTCTTCCCAGTGATGCTCTATACCATATTGTGTCAATAATTCAACAAATACTCTGCTACCATATTGAATGCCATATTGATCAGCATTTCCACAATCAATAAACAACAGTTCTAGCGAAGACAAAGATTGATGATTTATTTTTACTGATTCAACAGGGTCATATTTTTCCCAATTATTCCAGAGTTCTAAATCAACGATACATGTCTCTAAATCAAACGGCAACGTCAATTTAGCAGTATTACTGTATGAAGCAGACATTGCACAAATCATCAATGCATGGAAGTCATCACCACTTAATTTACTGCTATCTTTTACGTGATTCAAGAACTTCTCTAAACCCCCAACCCGGTTAATCTGAGTTGCAGTTTTATGGAAATCTGCTTGGTATAGGTTTTCAAATCCAGCATCACCAGAGTGTGATGCTATCGCATGCCATTGTCCGGGGTGATGTAGAGCATTGTGTAGCGCACCATATCCGCCAGAAGATTTCCCGAATAAAGCAAATTTCCCATTGGTCGAGTATCTTTGCGATAGTTCATCTTTCAATGGGCCATTGAGCCAAGAACTCCATTTTCCTAGAATAGGGGAATCAACAAATTGGTTACCCCCAAGAGAGGTAAAACAATCAGGCATCACCAGTATAGTCGGCTTCATCATTCCATCATTGACTAATCTTTCATGTCTTTGTGGAAGGGTTTCTGAAAAAGCCCTCCAACCAGCTCTGGCTAGTCCAGAAGAAGTAAACGGGGCGAGGTAAATCATTACGGGCAAGCACTCACCTTGGTCAATTGCCGCTAATCCTTGAACGGGAATATGGACTAAAACCTCCCTTGTAAGCGGGTCTCCAATTGAATTAGTTAGCAATTCTGAATTAAATGAAAACCGCTCAAGTAGACCCATTGTCGGCGAGAAATTATGTTCGGGCATGATAGGGCTAATCGGTCATTACTGATTTGTTAAACGGTTCCGCAATATTACAATGGACACGGGTTTTTTTGCGGTAAAGTGGCTGTAGAACCCACGAACTTTCCAGTGGAAACCTAGGGGTAGTAAGATTCTACAGAAGTAATCATATACCCTCGACGAATAGAATGACAGTCTACCCAGACAAGAAAAGGTGATATCAATGTTGCAAGAATTTGATTTAGCGGCGAGATGGACGTCGATGATTCAGGACCTGTACGCAGAGGCCGTACACAATCTTGCACAAAAGTGGCCAGACGAACAATCGCTTGAGGTTTCTTATCGACTTATCGAAGGGTTTGATGATGATTTTGCGCAAAACATCATCGCCCGACCGGATTTACATTTCCAAGCAGCAAATCAAGCATTACGTCAATTTTTGCAAGATGAAGGACATAATTCGATGTATCCATTTGTCCGGATAGTTCACCTACCAAGCGATCAAGTTAGGACGGTTTCACAACTTAGAGCCGATGACATCAGCATGATGCTATCAATCGATGCGATCGCCACTAAGATTTCTGGGGTTCGGCCAAGGATTTACTCCGCATCTTTCCTGTGCGCATCTTGCGGGCACGTTACCGACATCAAGCAACCAAACGAGCAAGAATTAGTTGAGCCAATCGAATGTTCACAAATCGATGGTGGATGCGGCCGTCCAAAACGCCAGACTAGATTCATATTACAGGAAGATGAATCGATACTAATCAATTCGCAATTTATTGAGTTACAAGAATCTCCAGAACAATTGAAGGGCGGAATCCAACCTGAGAGAATTATTTGCATAGGTGAGCACGACATTGCTGGAAAACTGAATCCTGGAGATCGGGTAAAGGCTAACGGAGTACTATTTATCCGCTCACAACGCAAAGGTGGCAAAGACACTCCGGTTTTCGATATATTCCTTCGAATACACTCCTTGGAGCGGCAAAATGTCCCACTTGAAGAAATTTCAATAACCGAAGACGAGGAACTTGAAATTAAGGAATTAGCTAACCGGTCTGATATTTATGATCTGTTTAGTGAGAGTATTGCTCCATCAATTTTCGGGATGTCTAGGGTCAAAGAATCATTAATGTTGCAACTATTTGGTGGCGTTGCTAGAATAAATCCTGATGGTACTAGAAATCGTGGTGACATTCACATATTGTTAATGGGAGACCCCGGTGTTGCTAAATCCCAACTTCTCGACTATATGTCCAAAATTTCTCCAAGAGGTCAGTTCACTTCTGGACAATCTGCATCAGCAGCAGGTTTGACTGCTGCAGCAGTACAGGATTCTGCCGCCGACGGCAGATGGACACTAGAGGCAGGTGCACTAGTTCTAGCAGACCTCGGTCTTGCAGCTATTGACGAATTCGACAAAATGAACGAATCTGACAGGTCAAGTATGCACGAAGCCATGGAGCAACAGACGATTTCAATTTCTAAGGCGGGAATAAATGCCAGTTTGCGTACTAGATGTGCAGTACTTGCAGCAGCCAACCCTAAGAGTGGTAAATTTGAACCAGTTTCAGATATCCCATTTACTGCCCAAATAAATCTCGCACCACCACTGGTTTCACGATTTGATATAATTTGGCTGCTTACCGATATTGCTGAACAAGAAAAAGACGCAAAAATAGCTCGTCACATAATTAACAATAGGTTGCTAGGAACCAGTGAATTGTTAGTAAATCAGGGCAGTGCTCCTGACCCATCAAGAAAATCCTCAGCCGCGATGAAGAAATCTCAAGAGGGCGATGAAATTCTTTCCAAAGAGTTGATCAGAAAATACATTGCTTATTCAAAGCGAACTATTCATCCAAAATTGGAAGAGGAGGCAAGGAATAGAATTGTGGCATTTTATGTTGAAACTAGAAAGAAGGGTGGCGAATCATCTGACAGTGTTTCAATTACCGCAAGGTCTCTAGAAGCGGTGGCTAGGATGGCGGAAGCCAGCGCTAGAATTCGTCTTGCAGATATAGCCACAGTTGAAGATGTCGAACGCGCCATTCGTTTGACTAGAACTTGGCGAAATGAGTTGATGGGTGAAAACTTCGATGAGACCGCACTTCATACTGGTAAGAAGGCAACTGCAAGGAATAGCGAGAGAATATTATTAGACATAATCGGCGATTTACAAGCCGCATCGACAGATAATCTCAAGGTGGCAAATCTAATTGATATTTTTAACGAGGCTCAAAATAATAATATCGATCGCAACAAGGTGGAAGATATGATTGAAAAGATGATTAGAGAGGGCCGTCTAATGAGGCCTCGCGGTTATGATACCATACAGAAATTGTGAATAATCAATCGTTGCTATCTTGAATGATGAACTACTGGGATTGGTATGGCGGAGCCACATATTACAGAGCCTGAAGGCGATGTGGCAGATGCTAGTAACCTAAATCCTCAACAATTAGGATTTATGTGTGGTATAGAAGTTCAC
This sequence comes from Candidatus Poseidoniales archaeon, assembly GCA_009887195.1. Classification (GTDB taxonomy): domain Archaea; phylum Thermoplasmatota; class Poseidoniia; order Poseidoniales; family Poseidoniaceae; genus MGIIa-L1. Next base: position 58,762 of record QXXX01000073.1, read on the forward strand.
CAGCAATTAGCTACCGGGAAATTACATTCAAGACAACCGGGCGATTTGTATGATGTCACAATTGACAGCCTACCTGAAAACTGGCCTAGATTTTCACGGAAACTTAGAGCAGCACGTGGAGAAGGTGGCCGCATTGATATCGCAGCTAGGTTTGAAACCAAAAGAAACCGTTCTTTTGAATATGCCCAATCACCTAATTCAGGATTAATTGAACTAGACGAACAACCACCACTTACCCATGACAACGATGCACTAGATATTGCTCTGACTACTGCGGCTTTACTAGAAGCCAATCCCGTCTCTTTGCTCCAGACAATGCGCAAGACGGTCGTAGATGGGTCAAATACCAGCGGTTTTCAAAGAACAACACTTGTGTCAACCGGTGGTAAACTGCAAACAGAAAGTGGCCCAGTTGGTATTTCAGTCCTGTTGTTGGAAGAAGATAGTGCTAGAAAATTAGACACTTATCAAACCGATACTGGGGAATGTGTAATCTACAATCTAGACCGACTCGGACTGCCGCTAATTGAAATAGCGACTGACCCTGATGTCAAGACTCCAAACCATGCTAAGGAAACCTCAATTGCACTGGGCAGAACACTTAGGCAAACCAGGCGGGTGCGCAGAGGCCTTGGTAGTATTAGGCAAGATCTCAATGTATCGTTAGCCTGCGGTGATAGAATTGAAATAAAAGGTTGTCAAGATCTCAATTGGATACCAAGAATTATCAGGCTAGAAATGGCTCGTCAGTTACACTTTTATCGCTTGGCAAATACTCTTCGCAACAAATATTCATTGCCCGTTTTGCCGCCGGATAGAAGACTTGATGATGCGGCGGTTGAGGCAGAAGTTAGCCAAGAAATAGCTAAACAACTACCACTGAATTTAGTCGACGTAAGCGAATTATTCTCTAGTTGTGAATCAAATATGGTGATAACTGGCTTAAGCAGTGGCGCCCAAATGATTGCTCTATCGCTACCCGGTCTTGACGGACTTATCGGTGCAAAACAATTAGACGTTGAAGGCGCCCAATTACCAAGACTTGGTAGAGAATTAGCCGGGGCGGCAAAATTAGCTGGAGTCAAAGGAGTGTTTCACTCTGATGAATTGCCGGCTTACGGCATTGAATCAAGCCACGTCAGCGGAGTACGCGACCAACTAAAATTGTCCGACAGTGACGCATTTGTATTGTGTTTAGCACCTAGATGGCAAGCAGACTTAGCGCTGGAAAGCGTTTTACTAAGAGCCCGAGCTGCATGGCATAGAATCCCTCAAGAAGTTCGCAATGTGGTGGTCAAGAAAGGCTCCCCCGAAGACGGCACAACCGCACCAATGCGACCGCTTCCTAGCGGTGCTCGAATGTACCCTGAAACAGATATCCCAACCACTTCAGTAAGCAGTTCTATGTGGCAAAGTATCCTAGAAAATATGCCTATGACCGACATAGAGAGGCAAGACAGGTTGAGCAAATATGATATTTCAGGCGACCAAAGCGAACAACTCCTCGCTAGGGAATTAGATGATAGTTTTGTAGATTATCAAAACGATTTACCAGCAAAGGGTTGGGCGACAGTCTTGTTGGAAAATGATGAAGTTGACCCTGCACTTTCCAGTTTGGTATTATTAGCAAAAGAACAGGGAGAACTTACTCGCGAAGCAATCAATGACGTAATTACTAATTTTGCTAATAGTGGCGCAACCATGGCAGAAATCCAATCATTTGCTGAACAAAACGGGTTGAAACCAGCGGATACATCTTCTTTACAATCAGTAATAGACGCTGTAGTTCTCGAACGAATTGATTTTGTTAAAGAGCGAGGCATGGGCGCAATAGGCCCTCTTATGGGAGTGGTTATGCAGAAGGCTGGCGCAGCAGACGGCAAAGCAGTCAGCGCTCTGCTAAAACAAGCAATCATGGATGCAACCAAGTGAATAAAATGCGAATAATTGCCACATTTTTTGCTGTTTTATTATTCTTATTAGCCCCTATTAGTGCCGCAGAATCAAATGATAGCAATTGGACAAGCGACCTGACCCAGCAATGGGATATAGATTTCGAAGCAGTTTATGTGTCCACTAGGCCAGTTATTATCGACGAATCAATTTACGTTAGAACCTCCTCTTCAACAATTGATAATGGCGTACCAACAATATATTCTCTAGATTTTTCAGGTAACCAGCAATGGGAGGTGACTAATCCTAATTCAACCAAACAAGATATGTCACCAATATTATCTGTCAGTGCTGGAAATGGAGAATGTGGTAATTGGCCAGACATGCTGTTGATCGGTTGGTCAGATGGACTTTTCCAAGCTTTAAATCCAACAAACGGCAACGTCATCTGGCAACATAGTACAGAGTTTCTAAGTTGGGGAATAACTGGTAAAGCAACACTAGACGGGGACTCAATAATCATCCCAACAAGAACCGGAATTGACAAACTGTGTTTAGATGGCGACCTAGAATTTTCTCAACAATTAGGCCTAGGCTGGAGAAATAGTCCAACTGCGCTTAATGGCGAGTATTGGATTGGAGATGAGTCGGGAACTTTGTGGCATGTGTCTGCTAACCAATCAGTAAATTCCTACTCTATTGGGGAAGGGAAAATTCGCCACCAGCCTTTGATTATTGATGATGATAATTTACTAATCCATTTGCAATTGCCTTCCGAAAGTGAACTTAAATCGCTAGATACTACAACAGGTGAGTTAACTACCGTAGCAAAATTGGGCTCGTCGCCAGCTATGCCTGAGATAATGAATCAATACGTAATTACTGCTGATGCTAGTTATGTGTCCCTGATTGACTGCTTGGAAAATTGTCACATGGTGAACCAAGTTCCTTTCAGATCTAATGGCGAGGTTTCAATAATTTTTGATGACTATATTTTCCTACCGCATAATTCTCAAGAGGGCGGATACGGTATCTTCACAATTTCAGATGAAGGAGAATTGTATCAGGTCGATACACTAAATTTTGCGGATGATTGGTACGGAACAGCAGGACTAGCAGGACATGAGGTTAACGGCCAAAAGCAAATACTGGTGGTCAATGATAATGCAAACCTAAAATTCTTATCAACCGATTATGTATTAACTCTTGAATCAAGCAATGCAGATTCTGATTGGGCGACCATCTTTGCTATGGTACTGGCTTTGATTATAATTTCAACGACTGGCATCCAACTTCTAAGAGAGCGATTTCAATCGGCATTCAAATTCTTTATTTTGTTCATCACAATATTGGTCTACTTTAGTCTTGGAGATATAATCAGTGCCTGGGCCGATCTTGTTGAGGACTCGGATAACAGTGACCCCGATGATGCTTGGTCGGAAAATTGGCCAGACAAGTGGCTTGGTACGCAAGTTGTAATCTTTGAATTTAAGGACGGGCTCATCGAGGCTGGCGGCTATGTTGGTCACGAAGACGTCCTTGAACTGACTAAATACGCAACCAGTGAACAAGGCATCGACCTTGAGATATCTGATACCAGCTTTGGCAAATATGTAGTGAGTATTGATGGAAAATCAGGCGATGGGTGGGAGTACTATGTCAACGGTCAAGCGGGCACAATATCTGCTGAGTATCAATCAATTGATTCTAATGCAGTAGTGGTATGGAAACAACTCTAGTTTAGGTAATACTCAAGTCATCCGACTGCTAGGCCTGTATATGTTCCAGTCCTATGGGGTGCACGGCCCCGTTCTTGGCCCCGTTGCCGGATTGGCCATTGACATTGTTTTGTTAGGCTTGGCATTTTGGATGTTGGCTTCTCCAGACATGAAAAAAGTCTCTAATATTCTTACCTTTGTTACTCTAATATTTGGCATTTCACTGGCAAGAATACTAATGTCACCGTTGCCTAATATTCAGCCGGTAACCGTTGCCTGTCTGATTATCGGTGCGCAACTTGGAGCAAGGCGAGGTGTCGCATTTGCTGTACTAGTCACCATGATTTCTAACTTTATTCTCGGTGATGGAATTTGGACTGTATACCAAGCAATTGGCTGGTCAACTGTGGCAATTATTGGGGCCCAATCTAAGCTAATTATCGATAGTAAACTACAACTCGGCAGACTATACTTTTTGGGAATTGCTTCTGCCTTTTTATTCGACTTTATTGCCTCATTGAGCGTAATTGGTACAGTAAACGCTGGCGAATTTATGACCTATCTAATCAACGGCATCCCGTATGATGTAGTCCATGCACTGGGCAATGTTACAATGGCAGCATGGTTTGGAATTTGGTTCTCTGACGTAATAACTCAATTCCAATCAATGGAAGAGATAGAACAAACAGTAGTCGATGGATATGTTATCGGATCATGATGGGCCTTCCATGGCATTGGTTGTTAGAAAAGACCTCAAATTATCAGCAGGGAAACTTGCAGTACAATGTTCACATGCAGCAGTATCTTGCTCACTTCAAGCCAAGAAAAGTGAGGCAAGAATATTCGAGCGGTGGAACAATGGTGGGGCAAGGAAAATTTGCTTATCGGTAAAAGATGAAGAATCACTACGAATTTTGATGGGACAGGCCAAATCAGCCGGGATTATCACTAATTTAGTAAAAGATGCAGGGCATACTGAAATTCCCCCCGGTACTATTACCGTGCTTGGAATTGGCCCCGCTCCCAGAAGAATCATTGATTTACTCGTTGGCGAATTAAAGCCATATTAGGTAGGTGAAAGTTATGGGTCTGCGTTCATTTATTCATCAATTAACAGCACCAAAAAGTTCAGGCTCTGTACCAAAGGGTTCGTTTAAGTTGGTATTGGTGATCAATCATGACCTCAAGATGGGCAAAGGTAAAATTGCCGCCCAAGCAGGTCACGCATCGGTGTCTGCAACACTAAAAATGGGCGTAAATAAGCCTAATTTACTCGATGCATGGTTGAAATCAGGACAAAAAAAAGTCTGCTTAAAAACTACCCAAGATGAATTATTAGAATTAGAAAAACATGCTGTAAAACTAGGAATTCAAACAGTTAGAGTTAACGATGCGGGGAAGACACAAATTCCTAGTGGGTCATTAACTGTGATTGCTTTTGGCCCAGGCCAAGATGATGAACTGGAACAATTAACCGGTCATCTAAAACTACTGTGATTTTCCGCCTAATTCATCAATGATGGCAACTTGGTGGGCTCATGCGCGAGTACAATTCTGACCGAATTGACATGAGAAGTGATACGGTGACACAGCCGACAAAGGCAATGTTAGAGGCTATGATGGCAGCAAAAGTCGGTGATGATGTATTGCAAGACGACCCAACAGTCAAGGCATTAGAAGCAAGAATCGCCGAAATATGCGGGATGGATTCAGCATTATTTGTTCCTTCAGGAACCATGTCTAATGCGGTAGCAATTAGGGCACACACTTCCCCTGGAGATGAAATAGTAATGGAAAGGACCAGCCATATTTACCAGTATGAAGGCGGTGGTTACGCAGTAATGTCGGGGGTCTCAGTTGCGCTTGTCGATGGCAATAAAGGGCAACTAACTCCTGAATTATTAAGCAAAGCGATTAGAAAGGCTGAAGGCAGTTTAGGGCACTATCCAGACGGCACTTTGGTATGCGTTGAAAATACTGCAAATCGTGGTGGTGGGACATGTTACACTCAAGAAAACCTCGATGCTGTAGCCAAGACCGCACATGAGCATGGTTGCCAAGTTCACATGGACGGGGCGAGAATTTTCAATGCCTCAATTAAGACCAATACGCCAGTTAGTCGGATGTTGAAAGAATTTGATTCGGTATCGATTTGCTTATCAAAAGGCTTAGGTGCCCCGGTAGGTAGTTTACTTGTCGGCTCAGCAGATTTTATCGCTAAAGCGAGCCGCTGGAGAAAGATGTTTGGTGGCGGCATGAGGCAATCTGGTATTCTAGCCGCTGCTGGAATGTATGCACTAGACAATAATATCCAGCGCCTCTCAGAAGATCATTCTAGAGCAAAGCGACTGGCAACTGCACTAAATGAGATGGATGAATATTCTGTGGACTTAAATTCAGTTGAAACCAATATGGTTTACATCGATAGCAAAATGGGTGCTAAGGAATTAATGGCGCGACTTTCTAGTCACGCAATAGATGTACTGGATGTCGGGCCAACTGCAGTAAGGGCAGTAACCCATCTTCATGTGACCGATGAAGATATTGATAAGGCCATTGAAGTGTTTAGGACTATTAGTGCTTGAACACTCATGTCCTTCTAGCAACTAAGGCAGCAGAAAACCCTGCAACTAAAGTAATCATAACTCCGAAACCAGGTACAGATTTGGATTCTGTATCGTCTTCAACACCATCGCCTGGTACAGAATCATCGGCAAGTGGCATGTTGAGCAGGTAAACTAAATGCACTTCTAAATCATCACCATCGTGTGGCGTTGGAATACTAATATTTGCTGTTCCTTGAGGATTGCTTCCCAAGTCAGTAATTTGCCGTACTAAATCAAAATAAGTCCCTTGCCCATTACTCCCACCATCAAAGTCAGCAGATTGTTCAACTATCCAAGCATTGACACTCAGAGTTGCTTCTGGGTATGCAGATAAATCAGCATCTAGATTCCAATTTATAATTCCCATATTATCTGTTGATGGAGTCCACATAAATGATGAGTATGCCTCGCCTAAATTCAACGGGCTTGCCATCATGTTGCGGTAGTCATTTACCAAACTATCAGACTCTGGAAGGCTACCGTGTTTCTTGATGGTTCCATTAATGGCAACTAGAGGGGGGCTTTCAGCACCATACCGCGCATCAAGATGTTGAGTGATGTCCACAGACCCAAAACCAGACTCATCTAGATCTGGATTTACATGAAACTCGTATTTCTGTAATAGTCCTTCAACTTCAAGCTCATCAAGAGCGTGTTCAACTTTGACACAATTGGTGCACCAAGTAGCAGTAAAGTCCTCTGCGACAGCCGGCAGTACACTAATTTCAGCAGTCTGATTTGATTGGTTATTGATGTCGGTATGTTGGCCGCCAAAAACCGGACCATTACTGGTTTCAACAGCAGGCTTTGCAACTGAGGTTGATGCAGACATCATAACAAAAAAGCAAACTAAAGAAAACGCCATAATCTTTCGCATGTCACCCCTAAGTGAACGTTTGACTTGAACTCATCTGTAATTTGATTATGGTCTAAATATGGCATTTATTGTAAAAAACGGCGGTAGTCTTCAATAACTGCCGCCAGTTTGGTTGAATGTACGGGGTGTGATGAAGTGGAATTTACTAAAGGAGTCACTATTGAATCCACTCCTAGTGGTAAATTAATACCCGATTGGCTAGACAAGGCAATAATCGACGACGAAGCCAATAATATCGTAATCATCTATCCAAGTGAATCAGCCCGACAAGCCTACCTCTCACAAATTTCATCAAAGAAACCTTCAGTAGATTCCTCAAAGCATCTAACCATCAAACGTCTTGTTAGAGCCTTGCTAACCGATTACCGCCAGCCAAAGGTTTTGGACGATGATAGCATATTGCTAGGCCTTGTACATCATGAATGTCTAATTCGAGCAAAAAAAGGCAGGTTCCCATTCATCCATCGGCAAGAAAACCAGTGGAGTTTGACAAAAACGCAAAGACTTCAGACGTTACATAAAGAGCTTACTTGCTTACCAAAACTTCCTATTTGGGATACTGACCCTGGCGTGGAAGAGTTTCGAAAAGTGCTTCACCGTATCGAAGATGAATGTGCAGGAATTCATCCCGATTTAATGAATATCAGACTACATCAAGTACTGCTTAGTCAAGAAACCAATCCTCTACCGTTTACTCTTAATGGCGTAGATGGAATTTTATTATTGAATCAGGCACCAGAATTTACCGCCATTGAGCGAGAAATCTTCAATCGCCTAGCAGAAAAAATACCAGTTCACCAATTATCGAACCCAGGCCGCTTTAGACTAGGCTACGGGGGGGCTTATCTGAAAGATATAACTTGGTGCAAGCAATCAGAAATTCCGAACTGGATTCCTCAACACGAGTTGTCAGAAGAGTCTCAGGAAGTCTCTTGGCTCTCAGCAGTAGGCAAATCTAGACTGCCCAATTATCACCGCATTATGGTTGAGAGGGCGGAACATATCGTTGATGCCACATTTAATTTGTTAGACGACATTAGTCTCATTCAAGATCAAAGAATAATAATCGTTGATGCAGCAATAGAAGCCAGACGAAATAATTGGGAGGAACGACTCAGAGCTAAAGGGATACTAGGCAATCCAGTAGAATCGGTAATTGGAGAGGTCCCATTAATTCAAGAACTAGTCTATCATTTGTCTCTGTGCACCGGTTTAGAAGCGTGGTCATTTGAGCGAATACGTCGCTTGGCAAATAGCGCTAATTTAACCATTCAGTTTGAGGATGAAATTGACCACCCTGAAAATCCATTAATCAAACCCCGGCCGCACATAGACATCTTAGAGAAAATCTCACGTAGTTTTCACGTTCTTGGAGGGCCTGGTGCAGGAGAAAGGTGGCTACAAACACCAGCGAATAAAATGCATCAATTAGGCGATTTTGATGACCAAGCGTCGGTAAAACA
>QXXX01000073.1:67328-113616 GCA_009887195.1 Candidatus Poseidoniales archaeon
AACGTAATTAGGCTATGCAGTCCACTAATTGACAAAGAGATAATTACAGAAAATTTGATTGGTTGCCATTCGGGGCGAGATTTACCTTTGATATCTAAACCCGAAACAGGATTAGCAATGCTAGAATCCCTAATCAAATGTATTAATTGGGAAAACCTAATGCTAGACGATAAACAGTTTAACAGATGTATAAATGCAGTAAACACGTTGATTGCAACATGTTTTGAACTCCAAAGTCGAACAAGTAAAGATAATAATTCCAAACTAAATTTCATCGATATAATCAATATGATTATCAGCAAAGAACAAAACACAAAACTGAGAATTGAATGTGATAATATCAAGATAATGGCTCCAAGCGACGCTTTTGGTCAAACTGCAGACATTATGATATTAGCAGGCTTAGACTCAGATTCTTGGTCAATGAAACCAAATAGCGTACCATGGCTAGATCAATTGACAAAGGTCAAACTTGGTCTAAGTAATTCAGATATCAAAATACGACAGGCGCGCCACCAATTGCGACATTTACTCAATTCCTGTGAAAGCATGATTGTTATTGATACTTCATTAGATGAAGCCGCAACTCCAAGCCCCCCGCTTGCTGAATGGCTACAAGATATTTCAACGGATAAGAAAATATTTTCTCAACCGCCAAAATTTGTTGAACAGTTATCATACTCTCCTGATAACAATCAGCGCGCATGGGATTTGGTTGAAACCAATGGCAAAAAGTCATTAAAATTACGGTTATTTTCTACTGAAACATCAGAAGGAGTTCAATATGGAACAAAATCAGGGACTCGTGGCAGAGATATTAGACAACGCTCTGGGCTATCGCTTAGAGCCGGAATAATACCCGAAAAACTGCCAAACAGCAAAAGTTCTGTAGCCATGTCCATGGAATTACCGATCAATACTGAAAGGCACAACAATCAAGCGACAATAAAAAGCGTTGAGAAAGGCGAAGCGCTGTCTTGGGATTCTAGAAATGGAATGATTTCTTACAGTAAATTAAACCTCCAACCAGGTCATAAATCTGCAGAATCTGATACTAGAGGTTGTTCTACATGGCCAAATCTAGGGGTTCGAATCAACGGCAATATCACTAGCCCAGCCATCGACCCCCGTCCTCTTCCAATGCAACATGATTTAACTCCAACAATCCAATCTGTCATGGGCCATACTGGAGAAATAATAGCTCCAAAACGCTGGTCTCCATATCGATTACAATCTTGGTTGAAGTGTCCAAGACAAGCTTGGTTGATTGATTTCTTGAAATTATCAACAGTGGAGACCCAAGACGAGGATATCGACAACAGAACACGAGGATTGTTGATGCATGATATTGAAGCAGAAATATTATCAAAAATCGGGACGCCTATTCTTGAACAACCGCTAGACAATTCCAGGCCATTATACTTATCAAATTTAGGTGATAAACAGTCTCTTTGGAACACTGCACTTGAATATGTTAAGACAGAAAGCCCTTGGATTAATAGGAAAAATGCAGTTTCAGTACATCGCTGTAGGGAATTAATTGGGGTGGGCCCAGAACAACTACAGCAATGTATTAACGGCGAAATCGAACTTGAACCCGGTGGTAAAGTTCACAATTATCTTCAAGCAAGTTTGGCATTAAAACAGTCGGCCGCACTGGTGTGTGAATGGAAAATAGGGACTGACATGGGCCACCAATTAACCGTTGAAGGCCGAACGGATTCCGGGCAAAGTCAAAGTTTTACGCTATCTGGGCGAGTTGATAGAGTTGATGAATTATATCTCCCAGATAGATTAAGCGAAGGACGATTAATCCTAATTAGAGATATGAAAACAGTAAATGGTCCGAAATTAAAAGACCGTGGTGACAGGCATAGGCGGGCTATCTTTGATGAATTACAACTGGCTCTATACGCCAAGGCTTGGGAGGCTGCCTATCCAAAAGATCGAGTTATTGGGGTGGGCATTACCGAGGTTGGAGAAGATACTCAGTATTATGTTGAATTAGATACAGACTTTATCGGTTTAGTCGATGAACAAAGCATTGGTAATATCACCACTTACACCAGCAATACTTATCGGGACAAACAGGAACAATCTCCCAATCAAAGTAACGGTTTCAGGGCATGGTTAGATGAGAGATTAACCACCGCAATTCGAGTAATAAATAGTGCCAACTCAGGCAAGGCGAACCCAACGGTCAGTAACAATTGCAATTATTGTAAAGTCCGCAGAATGTGCCCAACTTCCTCTTTGGAGGCGGAGTCATGAGTTTTCCCTTCAATAACAGTCAGCTGATGGGCTTAGATTTAGACAAACATATTGCGATTGATGCCGGTGCGGGGACTGGAAAAACTACCGTAATGGCTGAACGATATGTTCAACATCTACTCGCTCAGCATCAAAGGGCCAAAGAATTACTACCAAACGGGCCAAGAACGCCTTTACAAGGTCACGGCTCGCTAAGAGCACCGGCCCGAGAAAGGACGGGTCTTGTTGAGTGGAAAGGTCTCTTACCCAGTGAAGTTGTAGCGATTACCTTTACTCGAAAAGCCGCTGCAGAATTACGCAGCCGAATTAGAAGTAGGCTAAGTAAGACCGATATCAACCTACACTCGATTAATTCTGGCGACGTTGAAATGCTACTTACCAGTCTTGAAGACGCTCCAATATCAACAATTGATGCATTTCTCGCCAAACTAGTCACTCCATATCTCGATATTCTATCAGCTCAACCAGCCGGTCAGCAAATCTCAGAAGTACGCTCTCCAATGCTAATTTCGGAAACCATAAACTCTGCTTGGCGTATCAGAACAAATATTGATGCAGAAGAAGCGGGGGTACGAGGTGATCCTTACGGTTTTGTTGAATCAAGGAATAATTTAGCAATATTGCTAGGGGGGCAGAGTAACGCGGAAACGGTTTTGTCTGGCTTACTAAACACCTCATTATTTGTCGAAGAAACCAAGCGTTCTCTTAGTGAAAAATCTAAGGCAAAAGGAATTTCATGGGATGATTCAAGATTATTGGAGCCAGACATAATTCTTGATATGATTGGCGAGCCTGCAGCTGAGTTTATTGAGTCTTTCAATAACCAAATTAGGGACTTATTAAACCAATACATCGACCTTTACATGGAGCATTACAGTAGTTACGTTTTAGACTGCGAGTCTAAAATTGAAACAGATAAAACTAGATTTAACCAATTAGTCGAATTAGTTAGAAATACCTTCCCAGATGACAATATTGGCAAACTCCAATGGGGTTGGTTAGTGGTAGTTTGTTGTACTTCTAACTCTTCATTAGACACTGACAAGCCATCTCATTTCCCACGTGGAAAATTGCCCAATGCAGATAATTGGCACCCCGGAATTCATACTAACAAAGGAAATGTTGTTGGCCCATCCACTAAACAAAAGAGTGCAATTAGTGCACAATCAACCGCACTAGCAAATCAAATCAAAGTTCTACTCAACAGTAATTATGGGAGATTAGCAAAAATACTTGGCCGCAGTTCCTACACTTTCGACCCAAGAATAGACATGCCGTATTTGCCAGATTATAGCACTATTAATTATGCGGACTTAGGGGTTGAATTATCTCCTTCCCCACCAATAGGTAGGTTGAGAATATCCAAAGAATTACAATTACAGGTACTCAAAGATTTACTGAAAGTCCACCGCGGCTGTCAAGAGATTCTTACTCTACGAAAAATGCAAGAAGGAGTTCATGATTTTGATGATATTCAGCGGCTTGCTGCTGATTTACTCCTGGCCCGTTGCCCCGACATAATTCGTTATGAGTATCCAACAGAAATGGTCGACTTACTTGATGATCTTGGGGATGAACCTTGGAGAGACAGCCACATTGCAAGGGTGCGGGCAGTACTGCCAAAGTATCCAAAATGGGCTGAAGATTTTGAACGTAGAGTGACCATTTTACAAACAATCAGACAACAATATCTAGCTTTTATTATTGATGAATATCAAGATACCAATCCAGCCCATTTCAGGCTATTAGCTAGGCTGTGGGGCTCTAGAGATTTTGATAAAAAGTCGGATTACCATGGCCCGTGGGACCCAACTGTATGTGTTGTTGGGGATATGAAGCAGAGCATCTATCGGTTTAGACAAGCTGAAGTTACAGTAATGCGTAGAACGGTTGAGTACATCAAGCAGATGAATACAATTGAATTTGCTAATACTGAATTTGAATTTAGAGATACTAGTAAAGCTCGCGACCCAAGGCCAATTTTAGGCCAAGACTTGTTTAAGTCAGGTCCAGGTTTGAAAGATTTGCCTAAGGGGTCAAGAAAGTGGAGGCATCTAGAAATCTATGCTGATGATAATGGTCAAATTATCGCGGAAGACAGAAAAGAAAGTCGTCGGTTAGGGCATATTGATTTAACCTCAAACCATCGGACTGCTCATGACTTGTTACGCACATTGAATCAAATGTTTACCGATGTTTTTGACCAACGCCACCAAAGTTTGCCCGGAGATTGGCACGCCGAAGCGCAAAGCCTAATCGCCAATAAAAAAGATACCCCAAACGGAAAATTAGAATGGTTAATGCCAATGCAATTAGATAATTCATCATCTCAGCCAAACAATAAATTGTTTTCTGACCCCAACCCAAAAGCCATTCATTTGGAACATGAAATGATTGCACTGCGCCTGCAAAATCTCATCCAAGGCAAAGCATGTAAGTTGTGGAATTCGGCTAAACGAGAATACACGATTTTGGAAAAGCCAACAGATTTAGTTGAACCAAATGATGTAACTATATTGGTCCATACTAGAAAACACATCGCTGATTTAATCCAACGTCTGCAATCTCGAGGAATACCAGTCGTATCCGACCGGCAAGGGCGCCTGCTTGGCCAACCGATAGTCAAAAACCTCATGTCTGCCTTAGACCTCATTGCCCACCCACAGTCAAAATATGCCGCAGCATCATTGGCCAAAACACCAATCATCGGTTTTACCGATAAGGAACTTCACCGATTTTTTAGCACTAGAGTTGAATCAAATAACTGGTGGCATGACATGGCTGAGTGGACCGATAATAAAGCTACTAAAAATCTACTTAAGCACTGTAGTGGTCAATTAATTGGTACCAACGTCCACCAAATATTAAATGAGATTCTTGACAATTCAGATTTGTTATACGCCTATCCGGATGACTCGTCACGGCAAAATGCCGAATTATGGTGCGGTTTAGTACATGATATAGGTAAAGAATGCGGGCATAATCCAGCAGAGATTTATGCACAGATGCAAATACTGGATAGTTTGGGCAGAAAAGGTCCACAAGCAACGACTATTCCATCATCTGGAGCGGTTAAAATAATGACAGTTCATGGTGCAAAAGGACTAGAATCAAAGGTCATTGTGGTATCGGGTATTTTTCAAGCTGGGCAATATGATTCATCGATTACCGCTAAAGATAACGTACTAGTTACTCCAAAAATAATTTCAGGTCGAATAAACCCCTGGTCTTCCATAGATCGCCCTGAGGATGGGCTATGGCAGTTTGCCAAGAGCATTGATGGCGCCCAAAGCCAAGCAGAACGCAGAAGAGAATTCTATGTGGCTTTGACTAGAGTTGAAAATCATCTTATCATAGTAGGCAACTCAACAAATTCAGGAGCCCTTTGTGAATCTACTGGAATGCTTGAATTCACCAGCAAACCATCTGAGAAAACCATGGGCCACATGTGGATGGAAGGTCTTAGATATTTAGCGTATTCAAATGAGATTATCGATTCACCATGGTTAAATGAAGGCGATATTATTGGGCATTCGCTTGCTAATTATGGCAAAAAGCAATTGGTGATAGATCCATTTAGCCTATACTTTAATGCCCAACTTGGCAGTGATAATATCAGATCGATTGCTATCTTTGACTCGCCAAATTGCTTCATTGATGACAAACCAACAGATGCAGTAACCAGATGGAAGATAATGGAGAACATAATCGATGACGGCAAAACTTCACCGTCAAAGCCATACAAGGTTAATTCAGTTAACCATATTCTTCGACTCGGTGCTAATACTTTGGATACCAGCGTAAAATGCCGACATAATCACTGGCCCAATAATTTAGCAGAATGGAATAATAATCGATTATCACAGTTGCTAGAGAGGCCTAAACCTAAACCAGCTAAGGCCAGTAATTACCCAAGTCCAGTTGAGTTTGGTTTAATGATGCATAGGTTGGTTGAAATCAGCCTAGATAATCCAAGTAAGTACAACTCGCCCCCAGTGTTACCACTGCCAAGTAGTTGGTTGAATATGCCAGATAATAAATTAACAGACCTGGCTTCTGCAGAACTGGTGATGAGTGAATTTGGCATCAACAAGGGAGATAGTTCGCCAACAAAGTTATTCAATTACACTCGTAAAAGAATGCATCAAATCGCTCAACTTATCGATCGCGGGTTGACCGGAATATATGCATCAGGAGGGTCAAAGCATATGCGTACAGCAGAGGGGCTAAGGACTGAATTGCCGTTCCTATACAATCATGAGGCTAAATTGAATAACTCATCACGCAAGGTACTTCGCGACTGTGAAATTCATGACAGCACCATAGTTACTAATACCAGTATTTTGTTTGAAGGTAGGGCAGATTTAGTCATGGCTTATTCTGATGACGAGGGTCGCGGATCTCTACAAGTTGTCGACATGAAAACAACTGGTTGTTTATTTGGTTTCAATCATGAAAATCCAAGTCAAGGAACTGCATTACAACAATTTTCAGGTGATTTACACGGGCAGTATCCAAGTACCGAATCAGAGAAAGAAATATTACAGAAATATCAGTATCAATTAACACTATATTCCACAGCATTGGAAGCCATAGAGGAGGAAAAGCCGGCAGCAGAGCGAAGAATAATTTTACCCCCAGCACTATTGATTGCCGCTTCTGGAAGGACGATTGAAATGACTCAAGAAGGGTATGAGCAGTGTAAAAGTGAGTTGGCAGAACAACTGTCATGGATAGCCGAACTCGCTGCTCAACCATCCGATACAACCGACTCATCGCGAATGAGTTTCGAACATGCGATGTCTTGTTGGAATGGCGAAATGCAGTGAAAACAGCTAAGATTTCTGCCCAACAAAAACTAAAGTGACTCCCTCTTCTCCACCAGCAACCCAATGCTCTACTTTATTGAAACCAGCCTTATTCCAAGCGGTCTCCCATTGACTGATGGTCCTTGTTGCCATATTTACTCCAACATGTTCTGGCCACGATAAACTATCTTCATTTTCCATGTAATGGTCAATACCAATTACTGCCCAGCCGCCTTCTTTCAACCAATTATCATGAAATAGTTGTAGCATCTGCTCTGGCTCGTCTAAGTAATATAGGAATTCCATTGAATGAATATAGTCAAATTTTGTTGTTGGTGAATAATCTGGCAATCTAGCACAGATGTATTGGTTGTCATCATCAATGGATTTGGCTTTGTCAATCATCGCTTTAGCACCGTCGATGCCAACTACCTGTTGGCACAGAGGGTTATCGGCTAAAATCCTAACAACCCATCCGTTGCCACATCCGACATCTACTGCAGAGAAATTAGAGTTGCGCTGTTCGGATTTAACTGAAATAAAATCAACCATTTCGGCCACAGACAGTGCATGACCTCGCTCCATCCCCTCATCCTTTCCTCGTACAGCCCAATCATGAAAAACATCAGTTGCCGGTCTTCTCTCCATATTTCCTCCTGTTAGACTCACTCAATAAATCGTGTCATCCATCAAAAAACATTACCAACTGAGAGCCTAAAGTCCGTACATGGGCGATAAATCATCATTAGGCAAAGTATTGTATCCAAAAACCTCACCACATGCTACTGGAATGCTTCAAGTTTCCAGCCTGCACACAATCTTTTGGGAGCGTAGCGGTAATCCTTTGGGAGAATCTGTGATCGTCATCCATGGCGGTCCTGGGGGTGGCTCTCAACCAGCCTACCGTCAATACTTCAGTCCAGAAAAATTCGACATAATACAATTTGATCAAAGAGGATGTGGTAAATCTACCCCCTATGCAGAATTACAAGAAAATAATACGCATAATTCTGTTGCAGATATCGAGGCATTAAGAGAACATTTAGGAATTGACTCTTGGCATGTATTTGGGGGTTCTTGGGGCTCAACATTAGCACTGATATATGCACAAAACCATCCAAAGCGGGCTCAAAGTTTGATCCTGCGGGGGATATTCATGTGTCGTAAAAGTGAGTTGCAGTGGTTCTATCAGCAAGGGGCAAGTCACGTATTCCCCGATGCCTTTGAACCATATTCACAACACATTCCGATTGAAGAAAGACACGATTTAATCACCGCTTACTATCAAAGACTGACTCATGAAGATGTTGAGATTAGAAGAGCGGCTGCTAAAGAATGGACTCGATGGGAAATGGCAACCAGCCGTTTATTGCCTGACCCAGAATATTTAGAAAAAGCGGAAGATCTAGATTTTGCAGTAGCATTTGCTAGGATTGAATGTCATTATTTCATCAATGGAATATTTGTCGAAGATGGCCACATCCTCAATAATGTCGAGAAGATTAAGCACATTCCAACCACCATTGTGCAAGGTCGTTATGACATGGTATGCCCAACTATTAGTGCATGGGAATTACATAAAGCATTACCAGAAAGCAAATTAATCATTGTCCCAGATGCTGGACATTCAATGGGGGAGGCCAGCATTGCCCGAGAATTAGTCAATGCAACTGATAACATTTAGCGGGCTAGTAAAACGCTAAACTTGAACTATTGAAGCGTTCCTTTGATATGGTGTGTATGGGTGGGGGTTAATGAAGAGGATATCCTCTAGGTGATTGCATGGCGGATGAAGGAACAATAACCCCAGAGATTCGAATTAGCCAACTTGAAGACTCGCTTGCTACTGAAACCGAGAGGCTTCAGAAACTATTCGCAGCATATGAAGGCCAAGAAAAAGATTTACTCGATGTTAGAGCTGAAAATGAAGTTCTGGAAAAAGAGATTATTGAAAGAGAAATCGAGAAAGAGGCCCAAGAATCCCTGATCGCTGAAAAAGATTTCAGAATCAGAGACTTAGAAATGAAGGCTACTAAGGCTGACAAGCGTGTTGAACACTTAGAGCCAGAACTTGAAAAGATGGAAGAGAAATACTCTCGAGAAAAAGACCGTCTAGGCAAGATATTCAACATTGCAACAGAGCTTGATGACGATTTGAAGCTAGCAGTTACTGAAATGAAGGCTAGAGATGATTGGTATGTATCCCACATGACCCTGTTCGAAGACCTCAATAAGGCAATCAAAGAGCGTTACGAGATGATTGAGCGAGCAGTTGAGTCGGAGAGAAAATCACAGCATATGGGAAGAGCAATTGAAGACAGAGTCGAAGAAATGGTTACCGCAAGAGCGGCTGAAATGACAATCGATGAAGCAGAGGGTTCTGCTACTGGAGCAAAGTCAGAGGAGGCCGAGGCCCCCGCCGAGGATGAGCCAGTAGCCGAGAAGTCAGAAAACGAAAGTGAAGCAGCAGTAGAAGATTCCACAACCGAATCAACTGAGGCAGCGGAACAACCCGACGTTACTCCAGCAACTACAACTTGGGCAGACGATGAAGATCCTTGGGCAGATAACTAGGTGATGCACCATGGGCGGCCTAGCTAGGGGCGGTCATGCCCCGGTTTTGATAACCTTCATGATGGGGTCAAGTGCGATAATTATCGGCATCCTAATAGATTCATTAAACGGCTTAATTCACTTGTTTGGCGTACTATGCTGGATGATGGCGGCCTTTTTCGCTAACTTTTGGCGAGATCCAGACCGAAAAATACCCAAAGACGAGGGAATACTTGTCTCACCAGCAGATGGCCATGTAATGTTTGTAAGAAGAGAGCGAGCAACAGGTAGGAGACCTTCAAGCGGGGAGATGGGCAGCGACAGAATAGAATCTGACAAATTAACTGGTCCATGGTATCCAGAACCAATTGAACAACCGCTATCATTTGCGACAGAGCAGCGCTTTGAATCTGTACCGGCTGGCGAAGAATCAGAAAATGATGTATATCGCGTGGCTATTTTCATGTCGCCTCTCGATGTTCATGTCAACCGTTCACCATGTTCGGGAGTTATTGAAAGAATGGAACATAGAACTGGTCAAGGCCGTCGTAGAGGCCCATTCTTACCGGCCATGAAAAAGGAAAGCGAGCATAATGAGCGTGTTAGAACAGTCATACTTGCTGAGGGAGCCTACAGAATTGAAGTTTGCCAAATATCAGGGGCGCTAGCTAGAACTATTGTGCCATGGACTGGAATAGATGATAAATTAAGACGAGGCCAGCGGTATGGGATGATACGGTTAGGTTCTAGAGTTGATGTTAGAGTGCCGGCTAAATTGTTCACTCCGTCCGTAGAATCGGCTGAGTCTGGTAATCCAGAGTATCCAAAAGGTCAGTTTGTCCAAGCGGGCTCAAGTATTCTATTCAACCCAGTGATGTGATTAGATGGCCAATAATATATCGTTAACTTTAGTCGGTGGTAATGAAAAACCTGCCAAAATACATCATTTAGTCAAAGCTCCAGCAAATACGCCTTGGGCGCTAGCAAAGCAACAATCATGGGATGCAAATCATCCAGCAACTGTTTATGTGACGCCAGAGACCCTGCCAGATGGTACTCCTTGTAGTGCTGTTACCGTGATACTTAGGACCAAAGGCTGTCATTGGTGGTGGTCTAGTGGTTGCACTTTCTGTGGTTATTTTAACGATACAAGAGACGATGTGACCAATGAGAATTTACATGCCCAATGGGAAGCTGCTAAAACCCAACACAATGGGTTTAAAGACCAAAAAATGGTCAAAATATACACTTCAGGCTCTCTATTAGAAGACCGTGAAATTCCCGTTGAGTTTCAAGAAACAGTTTTGCGAGAATGCCATGAAATGGATAAAGAATTAATCGTTGAAAGTCGATGCGAACAACTTACTGAGGAGAAGCTGTCCTGGGCTACAAAAATCAACCCCTCATTCACTGTGGCGGTTGGATTAGAGGCTTATGATGACGAAGTATTGCGTTTCCACGTCAACAAGGGATTCTCTACCAAAGCTTGGGACAAGGCCGTAGAAAATTTACGTAAGTACAACTTAAGGGTCAAAACATATCTAATGTTCAAACCGCCATTCATGAACGAAGTTGACGCCCTTGAACATGGAGTAAGGTGGATAAAAGATGTAGCAGCTAAAAGCGATGAAATCTCAGTTAATCCGATGAATATTCAGCGCGGGACGGTTATTGACCGGCTGCATAGAAACAATGAGTACCGCCCACCGTGGCTGTGGTCGCTGGTTGAGATGATAAAACGGGCTCATCCGATAATTTATCCTGAGGGTGGAACCAATGGTTCAGACGATCAAGTTTGTCGCTTAATCATCCATCCAACAGCCGGAGGGAAAATCCGTGGAGCCCATAATTGCGGCACTTGTGACAAATTTGTAGTCGCAGCCATTGAACGCTATGCAGTATCAGGAGATCTAAGGGAATTCAACGGTTTGTCATGTGAGTGTGAAGCAATTTGGCAGCAGGAATTAGCCTTGGAGTCAGCCCTTCCGTTGCCGTTGGGGATCTCAAGACCGCGCCGAGGCAATCGTATCGAGAATCTTCGTTCCCTATGATGACTTTTTCCTGCTAATCTAGTGAATGTTTATCACCACTCTGCCGGTGGCTTGGAATGACCCCTTCGGGGTCAATGGGTGAGATGAAATGAATAACTCAATATTGCCGGATGTAACGGTCGGAACTGGCCAACCATCCATGGGACGAGTAGCACTTACACTGATGTTTGTTGGTGTGTTTGGATTATTTGCTTTATTTGCCAATGTATTTGGCTGGGACGCAATGCCTATTCTGGGTGATGTTGTACCGTTTATTGGTAATCTCGGTGGCAGCGGAATTTGGTATTATTTAGTTGGAATTCTTATTGGAATTGGAGTCGTAGTTGCGACATTAATCGGCGAGGTAATCGTCGAATAAAGGGGTTTAGAATATGGAACCAATTTTCATTTCAGCAGCAATATTACTAGCGACACTATTGGTCGTTTCCTATTATGTAACCAACGGCGTTGGAACAATGGGAGTGCCATTGAGGCAATTTGCCTTATTTTTGATGAATAAGGCTCCAGTTGGATTAGTTGATCTATTCAAAGACGAACCTGGAAGCGGCAGTAGGACTTGGATGAAATTTGGAACAGGATGGTTTATTCTCACTGTAATTAGTAGTTTTATTGCCATATGGCATAATTACGACCCAACTGCTTTGGACTCATTGGCTAGTATAGGATGGTCATATGATGACGGTTCAGCCTTAGCAGACTTCACATCTGCTGTGATGTTGATATCCTTCACCTATCTGGTGATAGGAGGGTGCTTGGTTGCAGTCGCTCGTGCAGGCAACAATCGTTTGGCCAGTGAAGCAAGTGCTTCAATGGTTGCTGTATTGTATACTGCTTCACTTTCATTTAATCTAATTTTAATCCCAATAATCTTCAATTTTGCCGACATTGCAGATGCGGAAACCATTAGAGATTTAATTTCCTTAATGGTAAACTATGTTGTTTCAAGCCTATTGTTTACCGCACTGCTAATGAATGTGTTAGCGACCTATTCACAACGTGATGACGGGTCTACTTCAGTAACTGCTTGGTTCCTCATTATGGCTATAGTGTCCAAATTAATCGCTTCAATGTATTACGTAATAGGAGAGGCAACAGATAATACCCAAATGGTTTGGATGTCAGAGCGTGTGCTTGAGGGTTGGGTTCCACTCGCTTTGATGTTCGCCTTAGCATACCACGTAATCCCTCATGCGGCAACGGCTCCTATTTGGTCAGGTTCTTTACTAAAAGCAAATATGGTTCTGCTGTTTTTAACAGTCCCACCATTCTTCATGACCTCTGCAGACGCCGGAGAGTTACTACAAAATGTTGGAGCACTACTGCTGACATTCTCTCTACTGCCCTTATTTGCCGGTTCAGTAAATCTTCTAGCAACTGCTTCGTCTAACTCTAGTGGCGTACTAAAAAACCCAGGAGCCTTGTCGGCAACATTAGCAATGTTCTTGTTGCCAATATTTGCTGTTGGCAGTTACTTTACCGCCATGGACACCTTCACTGGCACTAACCAAATGTTAACAATGTCCTCTACTATTGATAACGGATTTATGTACACTGTTGGAGGATTAATGATGCTATCTGCAATCTTCTCGTCTTACCCATTAGCAACTGGAAACAAACTAGCCGAGCCATCAAGAGCAAACATGTCTGTGTGGTTTATGATGCTAGGTGGTCTAACCGCAACAATCACTATGTTGATTGGTGACTTTACCTCAAAGGCAGTATTAGATTCGGGAGTTGAAGATGTAGTTGCTTCAACATCAGGATTTTACCTGGTTGCTGCAGCTATGTTTTACCTTGTGCCTATCTCTGCTATTCTAGCAACGTTAGTTTTGATCAGAACCGGTACTTCATCACAGAAAATCGCCGAAGTTGGCTCTAAAATTTCTGATGTAGAAACATATACTCTAGTCGAAGGAACTAGCACCACTATTCAACAATTATTAGGTCGTGGAGTTGGTGTAAACACTAATTTGGTAATTGGTGATGCAACCGAGGACGAAGGGGGCTCAACAGTAATAGCCGTCTCTGCAACCTTGCACAACGACGAAATTACCGAATTCCCAGAAGAAGATCCTGTAGATGAAGCACATGAAGAGGATAAAGGTCCTGCTAAGGAATTGATGATGCTAGTTGATTATCTAAAGAACAGCGGTCAAACAGTATTCGACTTCTTCAAATCTATTGACTTAGATAACTCGGGTAGTATAGACGGATTCGAGTTTCAACAAGCTTTGCTAAACAGTGACGTAGGGGATTTTCCCCCGTGGGAAGTAGACGAACTCGTGGCTGCCATTGATCTTGATAGCGATGGAAACATCAATCTTCCAGAGTTAGATATTGCTTTAGCAAAGATTGCAGCAGCATACGGTTCACCAGAGCCAAAAGATGGAGAAGATGCAGAAGATGCAGAAGATGCAGAAGATGAGGCCAGTAATGAACTCTCAAAAACCGATCTAGGTAAACTAAAGAAAGCAGAGTTAGTATCTATTGCTAAAGAGAAAGGCGTTGCAGCAACAGGAACAAAGGCCGAATTAGTGGCTGCAATATTAGGCGAATGATGGAAGATTTCCTATGAAAATTGGCCTAGTCGGCAAGCCTAATGTTGGTAAATCAACATTTTTTTCATCCGCAACACTCGCCAAAGTTGATATTGCCAATTATCCATTCTGTACCATTGAACCGAATGTTGGTGTCGCATTTATTTCTGCAAGACTCGACTGTCCGTGTAAAGAACTACGGCAACGCTACGAGGCAGATGGGCGTTTAGCGCCTATTTCTCTAGATGATACACGTAAAGGAAGTATTTGCCAACCCCGGACCGGTGATTGTATTGGTTTCAAGCGCTTAGTACCCTGTTATCTTGTTGATGTAGCAGGTTTGGTACCTGGGGCTAGTGAGGGGAGGGGTCGAGGAAACGCATTCCTTGCTGACTTGTCCAACTGTGATGCACTTATTCAAGTGGTTGATGCTGCCGGAACCACGGATATCGAAGGAAACCCAAAGGCAGTGGAACAAGATTCAATCGCTGCTGCCAAATCGGTACAGCAAGAAATTGATTTCCTTTCAAAGGAGTTGGACAATTGGATTCTAGGTCTACTAAAAGAAAGTTGGGCTCGAGGTGTAAGGAGAGTACAATCAGAAGGAGAAAAAGGAATTTTGAGTTTTTTACATGAGAAATTAACCGGGCTTGGTTCCTCAATAGTATTAGTTACAAGGGGATTTGAATCATTTAAACAACAGAATAAAGATTCTAGCCCCCCTTGGGATTGGAGTAGCGAAACCCTTGGTTTACTAGCGACTTGTCTTAGAAGCGAATTGTTTCCAATCCACATTGCGGCTAATAAATTCGACATGTCTCCCGAAGGAGTAATTGCGAAACTACAGGCTAATGGAATAATAATTCCTTGTATGGCAGACATGGAATTAGCATTGATGCGAGCAGCATCAGCAGGTATAATCGACTATCAATCTGGTAAATCCTCTTTTGAAATTCTTCAGCAAGAAAATTTGAACCCAAAACAGATTGAAGCACTAGAAAAAATGAGTCAAAAATTAACTTCTAGCGGGTCTACTGGAGTTTCTGACATAATAGACAAGGTATTATTTGATCAATTAGACCATATCGTAGTTTATCCTGTTCAAGATGAAGGCCAATGGACCGACGGTGATGGAAAGGTACTTCCTGATGCTTTTGTAGTACCAGTTGGAATGGCTGCAAAGGAATTAGCATACATGGTCCACAGTGACCTAGGGGACGGCTTTATCAAAGGAGTTGATGGGCGTTCCCGAAGAGCTGTTGGTTCAGATTATCAGTTAAGCGACGGTGACGTACTTAAGATTCATTCCAAATAATCAGTGACCCTTTGGTCTTTCATAATTTGGTGTGAGTCTTGCGAGATTCCCAGCAAAGTGAGCTCCCCTTATGAAAAACCAAACAGGCGCAAACAACGTCAAACCGATCAAAACAATCAAGAAATAAATTCCCCAAGGGTCTACTGAACTGATGAACATGCCCCAAAGTGTCCAAAGGACTGGAATGTAGAGAAACATACTGTATCTTCTTGCAACCAATGACAGCCTTGCATTACGTAATTTTTCATTATAGAGGTTTTCTATTTCCTCTTCTGAAGCCATTTTACGGTCTACAGCACAACGAATACAAACTTGAGCACGTGGACCATTTCCGTGAATGAATTGGTCTCTAGAAAAAGTTCCCAAACAGAACCTGCATGTCGGCATGTAACTCCCTCATGTTACCGGAAATGGTCTTGATTCTTCAAGCATCCGATTGAAGTTCCAAGAATGAACTGAATATTTGCAATCCGTTCGAGGAACCGATTGACTCTGGATGAAATTGAACACTGTGTATATTTTTAGATTTGTGACGCAGACCCATTATCGCACCGCTTTCATCGAATATATTTGGCACTAATTCATGTTTCTTCGTTTGGGTTATGAGTAACGAGTTATATCTGACATAAGTTCCAGATTTGCTAGAGTTAACAAATAGCCCGGAATTATCACTTTGACAGGTAACAGGAGAGCCATGAACCGCTCCATTAGGATCTTTGATGAGTTGGTAACCATCAGATATTCCCAATGCTTGGTGCCCTAAACAAATACCTAGTAACGGAATTTTCAAATCTTCTTCGAGGCATAGTTTAGCCATTGTCATGGTTAATTCTGAATCTTGTGGTTTTCCAGGCCCGGGCCCGATTATGATGTGTGAAGGCTGAAACTGGTTCAAAACCTCCAAAAGGT
Organism: Candidatus Poseidoniales archaeon; assembly: GCA_009887195.1. Taxonomy (GTDB): domain Archaea; phylum Thermoplasmatota; class Poseidoniia; order Poseidoniales; family Poseidoniaceae; genus MGIIa-L1. Next base: position 83,773 of record QXXX01000073.1, read on the forward strand.
AGCCATAATTACTCAATTGGTTAGCACTTTCATCCCTACCGTTTATGATACATACTTCTCGACCTAGACCGGCAATTGCATGAGCGATGTTGAGGGTGAATGAATCCAAATTATCAATAATTAATACTCGGCCTTTGAGTAACTCTAACTCAGCGGGAATATTGGTGATAGTGGAAATATTTCCAGTTTTTTGATATTCAAACATATTCTCAATTTCTAATGAAGTTCGTTCTAACTTCCCAACATTTGTCTTATTAAAATCAGGTGGCAGCCAGCCACATACCTTCCTAATGGCTTGGGATTTCCAAATTGATTCCTCTACTTCATTTTCAGGATTTGATCTAATTGTGATGCCGCCCCCAGCTCCAACTTTGCCATGCCATTGTTTGCCACTTCTACGAGCCTCAAGAGTCCGAATCAAAATGTTCCAAGAGCAATCTCCAGAGTGAGGTTGAAACCAACCCGCAGAGCCGGTCCAAAATGAACGGTTTTGTTGTTCAATTTGATCAATTACCGCACAAACCATTGTTTTGGGGCATCCAGTGATACTTCCACCTGGGAATAAATTACCAAACGCATCGGCACTGGTTTTGGTTTGGGCAAGCTGTCCGCCGATATGTGAGACTAGGTGATGGACATTGGCATATGATTCAACATCAAAGCGAGAGATATTAACCGTTCCAACATCACATATAGAAGACAATTCATTGCGCATCAAATCAACCAACATACGATGCTCAGATCTCTCCTTAATATCGGCAATCATAGATGCGATCATAGCAAGATCTTCAGATTGATTGCTTCCTCTAGTAACAGTTCCTTTTATTGGGGCGGTAGAAATTTTACCGTTGCATGCTCTTAGCATGGTTTCTGGTGAAGATGACACAATAGCCAAATCTAGGTCGTGGGCTTCAATAAATATTGAAAACGGAGCAGGATTGACAAGGCATAATCTCTGAAATATGGTCAGGGGTGATTCAACTAAACTACCAGACCAAAACCGACCAAAGTTTACTTGATACAATACCCCCTCAGCAATGGCTTGTTTTATTTTTTCAATACTAGTAACGTGTTCTAAATCAGAAAGCGACGATTGTTCCACAGAATTATTGGGCAACTGTTCATCAATCTGATAATTAATTTCACGATTATTAATAGTTTTCAAAACTAGATTAACCCATTTAGAATTAGTCCCTTCAACTCGATATTCATTTGATGATTTCGAATGAATGATATAATTTTCAATAAGCCACATAACAGCAATGATGTCCCCTTCATTTGGCACATTTTCAAGATTCAGTGGCTGAGTCCATTGGACAAAATCATATGATATTGCACCAGACCAAAAGGGCCCATTGGGTAATAGATCAGTTTCTTTATCGAAAAATTCCACATCCGGAGTTAGATCGGTTAATTGTTCAAATAAATCTGCTATATTATTTGCCGAAATTATGTTGGCATGATACCAGCAACCATGCTTCCATTCTTCCACCTCAGCAATGAAATTTAGTTTTTGATAATCGAGTTCTATTTGGCCTGATAAAGCGTCGCCTTTTGGATTGGTTTTGATTGATGAAGGTTGTTTTATCACTACTCTAGTTTTACTTGGCCCACATAATATGGAATTACTAGCTAAATGGGTGACTGGGCCCCCAGAATTCATAATTATGAGGTCGCGAGAACCGAATTCTATCGCTTCATTACCAAGTAATTGACCATCTATCAAGATAGATGCCAACGCATTGATACCATCTATTGTAGATACTCGCACATGTTTGTCCAAGTGTCCGGGTTAGAATAATGTTGAGCGAGAATATCACGGCATCTCTCAAAAATCAACGACTTTTCCCGGCCAATCATTTCTCCATCAATAGTCACTAATTTGCTACATCCAATACCGGTTCCAGTAACCAATATTTCTTCGCACCTAGCAACCATTCTTTCATTGAGTCGCGCTTTCATTACCGGGATTCCAATTGATTTTAACGCGCGCGCTACTATCTGATTTGTGATGCCGTCTACTCCTAATCTGCTATCGCTTACGTAAGCAGTCCCGTCCTCGTCGATAACTACTATACTTGCTCTGTCAGTGTCGACAATAGTAAAATCATCAACTAATATCGAAATATCAGCACCACTTTGTTCAGCATCATCTCGTGCATCAAGATACGGCTTCCAATCTCCATGCTTAGTTCCAGTAACATCTCCCAGCCATTTGTGAAGGGGTTTGGTTTTGCCATGTATCTCCGATGATCTTAGTTTTGGCAATGGTCTTGAGGTCAAATCAAGATTATCTGAATTAGAATAACTAATGGTAAGAAGTTGTCTCTGAGTTTTTTCTATACCCTCGCCCAATTCACAAATAGCCTTGGCTACCGTCAAATCTAAATCGCTTGGCAGTTCTATACGTAGACGTTCTGCATGATTTTTTAATCGTGCTAAGTGAGCACTGAAGTCAGCAACACTGCCCCCTCCATCCCACATTACTGTGGTAAACACCGAATCTCTGGGCTTAACAGCCAATCAATCACCTCACAAAAGGTCATCCAAAAACGATGTGTCAATATTTGGTTTTGGGGCCTGTTCATTATTTAATTCACTAAGCAGCGCACTGTTTTGGGGTTGTAAAACAGGTTGTTGCTGTTGATATAGATCTCTTTGATATGGGTTTGAATTATCAATTCTCTGCGCGGCGGAATAAATGTCATTTTGAGCCTGTGGGGTAATTTGCGGTGGTGGCGCAACTTGTGGGGCAACACTGGCTGGTGCAGAATCATCCCAGCTCAAATCATCTTGAATCCCCCAAGTGGCCTCTTGGAGTTCCCATGACTTATCCTTCATCCGTTGATCTCCTCTAGATCTAACAATCGCAATTAACAAAAATAGCACGACAATTAATAATCCAGCGGCCAGTAAGTTTGTCGACGTTAACAATGAACTAAAGTCAGTATTTTCGTCAGAATCTTCAGTAGTTTCTACGGCTGTTGCACCAGCTGGTGGGACTTCAAGAGAGGCTACTGAAGACCTAGTAGTATAGTCGTCAAATGGAGATACTGCAACATACCAAGTAGTTTGGTTATCCAAATCTTCAAACACCTCAGAATTAATTAAGAAGTTGGTCGAAGCAAAAACCTCGCCAATTTCAATTGCCGAAGTGATTCCATCGAATTCTTCATCCGAAATATAAATCTTATATCCTCTAATTTCACCGTTATTGATACCACTCCATGAGACTATTATTTCATCACCGTCAAACCATTCTGCGCGAAGGTCTTCCACTGGAGTAATATAATCGCCAGAGTCATCAAAACCATCATCAACAGATTGACTTGAAACTACAGTTAAGTCGTCTAAATATGCATTGCCAGCGGTATCTCTTGCCACAACAGTAGCCCATACTTCTAGTCCTGTGACAACAGGCATATCACCTGCAACAATCTCAATCAAATGAGGAAGATTTGGATTTCTATCTAATACGGCAATCGGCGTTGTTGGGCCGCCGCCGCCTGCAACGACACTGGTGAATGGATTTGATGCAGCATATATCTCATATGAGCCAACATCGCTCGCATCGCTCAAATCAAAAGTAAACAGCAGTGCAGTTCCATCGTCATTAGGTCTGTCAGTCAACGCCATCTCAACTAATCTAGCAGGTGGTTGGGTGTCGACAATATTATTGATTGGCGTAACCGCTGCTTCTGGTAAGTTTGTCAAATATACATTGCCTTTGATATCATGAACAGTTACTGTGACAAAGAGTTCAATATCGGGTTTGATTAATTGCGGAGTCGCCATAGTCAAGTCCATCAAATTATTTGGTGGACTATACAGGGCAGTTGAAACTGTTAATTCAATTGGGTTTTTATCTTCATCAATCCATTGCTTATCAATCTTCAAACACCCGCATTTATCAGGGTCATCACCAAATGCAGCCCAAGCACCACTTAGGTCTGAAACAGGTTGGTCAGCGACCCAAACAATGTAGTACGCGAAGTCATCAACATTAGAAACAGTCCATACGATATCGATAGCAGTTCCATCATCTTCTGCATGATCATAAGCATTGACAGAATCAATGCGTTCAGGAGTTCCACCACTTCCTACAGTGTTCTTAAACGGCGTTGCAGATACTCTTTCAACATCGACTAAATCAACATTTAACCAGTCATCATATGCCACAACAGCAAGTAGGTATGGCTGACCATCTTCAAGTTGAATACCAGCATAATTGTCAATTATCGCGCTTGTTGTACCACAATCATCGATTATTTCTGCTTGAATAAAGCCCCAAGCATCTAGTGATTGCAAGATTTCGATATCGGGTTGTCCATCGTCTGGCATAACCCATACCTCATAGAATGTACAATCCTCAGCAGTACTCTGGTCCCAAGAAATAGTAATTCTACCACCATCGTCATCAGGAGTATCTATTGCCTCAACATTCTCCAACTTAGGCGGTGGCGTTAGGTCGTTTAATCCACCAGTAGGTACTACCGGCCCGATTACAGTCGGGTTGAAAATATCTTCTTGGCCAGCATCATCTACGCATGTAAGGGCAATCCAGTATGGCCTTCCTGGGTTTAATTGAAGCACAGTAGTATTGCCTTCTGTTGGAGGTAAATCGGCAATAGGAAACAAACCAAGTACGTCATTGATATCAATTGTGGATGAGTAGATTCGTGTGCTAGCCAAATCTAAAGAAGTACACCGAGCCCATTCTAAGTCAAGGTCGCCATCTTCGCCTCCTTCATGTGGTCCAGCTTCAGCCCAGAGTGGCGATACCGGTACTTCATCAGTAGGAATTGCCGGCCCTAATTGCATGGAAGGATTACCCAACCTGCCATCATCGTATTCAACTACAATTACAGCATGATACGCAACTCCATCAGTCAATGGAACTCCGTTAGCGGTAGTAACCTCGCTTTGCAATCTACTGTGCAAGGAGATGGTTTTGTCTACCACTCTGCCAGTTAAGTCATCAGCCGTGATGTCTAATGTACCTGAAGCGCTAGTGAAAGGTCCTTCATTAACATAAACCAAATATCTAGCGAAGTCATCATCGTGGACCAAAGTCCATGATGCAGTTAGTGCACCACCGCCATCATCAGGGCGGTCTACTAGATTCGTGAGGTCAATTGGAGTTTCTAACTTAATGTAATCATAAGTAATTCTTACTTCTAGTGAGCCATTGTTTGGTGAGCGGAGATTCAACTGAACAAATTTAGTGCCGTTAATTTGAACAGCGTTATCAACTGCTGCTTGTAATGTATTGGATAGTTGTGGGTCATCTGAGAGATTAAGCGTCACTGCATACTTCAAACTGTTAGATTGAGCCCAAGTTGCTGCACCGCTGACAGGTGAGGAAAAGGCTAGAGGCACCCCTTGGAATAACAGGTTGTGAACACCAGGAGTTCCGCTATCCTGGTCTAGAGTGATTGGATTTGCGGTATCAGCCAGTTGAATTTGAACACCAGGGTGGGTCATGTTTGTAATGTCTAAATTTACCAGGTTGAATCCCATGGTAAGAGGATCGGCCCGGCGCAACTCAAATCTTTCTAACGGCGTCCATTGTGGATTATTCATCCAGCCAAACAAGCCGTCATCGTCTGTAGCGAGCCATAAATAATCTGAGGAAAGATCTCCGCCCGTTAGAGTGACATCTGGTATGATGAATACCTTAGTGACAGAGTGTGCAGGCGTTCTTGCTTCTAGAATAGTGACGACGTTGTTGCCAATAGCCATGACTTGGTCACCGTTACTAACGAGTTTTTCGACAGGCCAGCTAGATATCTGGAATGCAGATGCGCCATCTTCAAATTGATTGTTCAAACCGTTCCAATGAGTCATAGGCCCGACATCAGTAGCAATGTGAAGGCCCCAGAAATCACTGGCAATTGCTGTTATTGTATTGGACGGTAGTTGATCGAACCGATGAGTTGCAATAACTAATCCGGAGGCCTCATTGATGCTAGACACCCCTGGTCTTTCACTTCCAGCACCATTATGGCTAACATGGATTTGGACATTTCCAACATTATCCGTTGTTTTTATCAAGCCCCATGTAGATGTTCCAATCATGCCATTTGCGCTGGTAAGTGTGTTGATAGAATTAGTATTGATATCTATTTTTACTAAACCAGACGGTGTTGCAGCCCATAGATGTGGATCTTCAAAGACGAGGTCTTGGATTATATTTGATGGCAGTCCATCAGTACTAGTAATCGGATTTAACCAATCATTGGTTTGGAAAGACCATCTGCCAATACCACCATCAGTGGCAATGTACATGATATTGTTATCAGTTTCAAACCCGTTTACTATGTTGGAGGGCAGTCCAGCAACAAGACGACCATTGCCAAAAGTATCAGTTAGAGTATCGAACACTTGGACTCCAGCAGACGATCCGAAGTTACCCTGCAGACCGATGATCAAATCAGTCCCAACTAACTTTAAACCATCCATGTTATTGTGCAATGCCCCATTTATTGGGCTGAGTGAAGCAGAAACAGTATCTAATTTCATTAGTCCAGCAGGAGAAGTTGAGATGTAAAGGTCAGTGCCCACTAACTGAGTATCCTTAGCTTGTGAGTTTGCTGGCAAAGTCCATCCTTGCTGCCATTCTACCGAGCCATCGTTTTGCCTTTCACCTTGCAAAATACCAGCCCCAGTCGATTGGCCAAACCCAACGTTCTCTCCAATTGTAGTGACCCAGAGATGAGTGCCATTGCCAGTCATAGTCGTTACCTGCCCGCTAACCAATCCGGGTAGATTGTAGACTGTACTTTGGCCATTAGCATCCAAATAATCAACTCGGCTGTAGCCAGATGAGCCGCCGGCTTGCCCAAGCAACCAACCAGCCCCAGTCCATTGGAACGAAGTAACAGAAGAGCCTTGGGCGTTGGAATTCACCTGACTGGTAATTGCTCCAGTAGTTGATATTATGGAATATCCGCCCCCAATAATGTTTGAACCATCTTGTCCAAGGCCGTGCCCTACAATCAGCTTACCAGAGTCGTAACCAATTGCATCCCACCAAATTCTGTCACTTGGAAGGTTGTGGGTTTGAGTAGTAATGTCTGCTAGCCATTGGCCAGTATTCGTATTGTATTTTTTGATGGGTTGTTCATCTTCGTAAAAAGTAACATACAGTGTATCGGTTGAAGGGTCGCAGGCAACGCCAGAGACTCGACCTTCGCCCAGAGATGCTTGAGTAAAAGTATTGACAATAGTTGAGGTTGTCAAATCAATTTGTTCTATTCCACCATTATTGTCGTAAATTCCAACATTAAGCAAACCTCCACATTCTGCCATAGTTAGAGGATAACCTCTTTGAATTCCATTCTGACCATTTGAAGTAAAAACGTTCCAATTAGCACCATCCCAGTGAGAAATCGCGCCACCCTGGAATCCGCCGAAATTTGACCCATCACCGCCACCGACAACAAGATCAAGACCGTTAGTCCATAATTCATAGATTTCTTCTCCAGCATTATTTGGCAATCCATTGTTCTCTTCCCAAGTAGGAAGCCAGCCGCCATTGTTACTGTCATATCGGGCCACTCCCGATTCGGTGGCGAACAAGGTTTCACCATCATATTCGATAATTTCCCTTATCGGGAAATCAAGGCCATCGTCGCTGTCCCAAGAGCCGACAAAGGCGCCTAGGTTGTTGTATAGGTCAAGTTTCAACTCTCCCCACGAAACCCACATTTCTCCGGAGGAAGTCTCGTATGCAGTCACTCTGTCAACTTGGCCAGTTGGTTCAATATTTTCGCCCCAATCGTCATCGCTAATATTCCACTGTGCAATACCGCCACGACCGTCATAATAGTCGGGGAAACCACCATTTGAAGCAACACCAGTCATGATTACATCATCTATCAAACCCATTCCCCAAGCCGGACCGCTATTGTCATCTAGTTGGATTCCAGCATCAATATTGGATAATTGATTAAAGTTAACGAGGTCAATTCGATAGAAACTGTTACTATCGTCTCCTTGATGATAATACATGACATCATTGTAAACAGTCATTTGGTACGGCTCACCGTTTCCAAGATAAATTGAATTAGATTTCTCAATGTCATAGACTTCTACTTGGTTTACTACATCGATTAATTGGAAACCATCCTCTCCACCGATCCATAATTGGTCTGGATTAATGTCTGCAACCAGTCCAGTGACAAACTGATTTCCGTCATCTAAGACGTCATCTTCAGTCCATGTAGGCAACCATGAATTAGTTGAGATTTCATATCTTGCAATACCTACACCGTTTAATCCAACATAAGCAATATCGCCAATAACTTCAACTGGAGCATTGTCAGTATCTTCACTGGCTTCCCATGTATCAACTACTTCAAAGGGGTTAGCAGTTAGAATACCAACGCCATCATTGGTCCCACCGTAAATCTGAGACCCGTCAGTGCCCACAGAATATGTAGCCCAATCTGGCATGCCGTCGTACACATTTTGGCAGTCATCAACCACTAATGTGCTGGTTGGATATTTACAAACGCCACGGTCTGTGCCAACATAGATATCATTGCCAAGTAGAACAAAGTCAAAGAATTGATCCGGTTGTGTCACCCAACTTTGTCCTCTTCCGGAGAAATCGACAGACTGTACACCGTCCCATTTCACCGCTCCATCATCAGCGCCAATGTATAGCGCTGACCCATCAGAAATCAAGGCATATACGTTATCATTTGGCAGAATTTCTATACCATTTACGTCAGAATTTTCAACTAGGGGCAATAGAATTTCACCATTGGTCAAATCTTTTCTTACAACTCCATAGCCAGGTAAACCCATATGCAGAATATCATCAAACACAGCTAGAGGTACATTGTTGGCGTTATTGACTCCTGTTGAGCCCCAAGGGGCAAGGAACGTTTCATTAGTCATATCAAAACGGGCAAGTCCAATGTCGGAAGTGGCAATATATGCCATATTATTGAAGGTCGCTATATCTTTGATTATTGAAGAGCCCAGCCCAGAATTTTCATCATAGGTTGTTATTGAGTTACTAGATATATCAATTATGGAAATTGCTGAATCTGAGTTAACTGAGAGCAATTTATTACCAGAAATTGCTAGGTTGTTCACATTATTACTAAACAATCCGTCAATATCTGACCAGGTCTGTACTATGGTACCATTACTGAGCATTTTGTGTGCTCCAGTACTCTCTCCAGCAATGTAAATATGCACGCCATCGGTAATTAGGTCGTTGACATCATCGCCGATTAACTTTGGTGTAAGCCATCTTGAAGCAGTAGTGTCATATCGATTCATGATTCCATCTGCGGCAACGAAAAGCACCCCATCGAGCTCTACAACATCATCCATATCCGCTGAGGTCGGCCCACTCGCCAATAGCATATTGCCTTGGTAAAGTGGCGTTGCCGCAGCATCAATAATAGCCAAATCTCCGCCACCATCACTGATTAATACAATCTCTGTTGATGGAGACCTTACGCCTATGTTTGGCCATGTCAATAGTTTTCGGCCATCATCAACCAATCCATAATCGGCCAAATCATAAGTCTGTAAGAACACACCATTTGCGGTGTTGTACGTTTGGATAGCGCCGCCGTTTAAGATCATCAAAATATTACCCGAAAGAGCAACATCGGCGACATTGTTTGAGGTTAACCAGTTGCCATCGTTCCAGGTAGATAGCCAGAAACCGGTATTCCAGTCGTATCGTGCTAAGCCAGCGTCTTCTGAAGTCATAAGCAGTTGGTTGCCGGAAATTTCGAAGGAAGTAACAGAATCGGAATGTAGATTATTAGCACTTGACCAAGCAGACAATTCAGAATTTGTTGTTAAATCCCATCTAAGTACGCCGCCATTTTCAAAAGAGAAGTAAAGGATATCTCCCACCTCAATAATATCTAGTGCTTGGCCAACTGAACTTTTAATTAACACATTATTCCAATCATTGCCATCAAAAACGGCGATTCTATCAGAATTTGACGCATAAGGGGTTCCATCGCTGGCGATTATGAATTGGTCAAATTGGACGAATTCAATTGTATCTAGATCAAATACAGTCTCAGGCAACGGCGTTAAAATAGATGTATCAACAAGGGAAAGTGCATGGAAATAATCATCATTGGTTAGCACGTGTAGAGCAAGATTAGTATAATCAATTTCCAGGTCGACGATTCTTTCTGCATCGTCAAAACCGATGATGTCGATAATCTTCGGCTGATTATTGTAATCGATAACCAATAATGAATTATCAATTGCCAAATACATCCTTCCATCAACGAAGTGAATTGCATAGTCTGCAATATTAATGTCTACAGGTTCAAACGTCACTGCAGGGTCAACAGGGGCTAAAGCCTCTATTATCAAGTCATTAATTTCTGCACCCGAGGGGAGCGTCCAATAAGCACCAGCATCGCTGTTGGGCGACAGCCTGCCTGAATGGGGATTAGCGCCAGTGAAGGAATCGCTTGAACCTAGCATGCCCAAACCATTCCAATCAAACAGGTTGATGCCTACATCACTGGCAGTTATCACAGGTTCTTGGATTAACATCCCGCCACTGCCATTCACCCTAACCTCCATAGTTACATTCGACAGTAGGGCGCCTGGGGCAAATTCGAGCCCCCAGTTTGCATTGGCTGACATCCCTATACTTGGATCCGCTCCAATTGCGTCGAGTTGTACCCAACCAGTATCATTGCTGCCTTGCTTTTCCCAAACGGTGGCGTTACCGTTTTCGTGGGCAGAAACGGGGTTTACAGTCATTAACGGCGAAAGCGAGGTAATTACCATCAATAAAGTGAGTAGCAGAGCTTTTTTTGCTCCGCTAACTCGAGATGCCACACTAAACTTACCGTTCATTGGTATATTGGCACATCTTACACTATTTGAACGCGGCCCTAATTCGTGTTCAAATATATCATTAAAACCGTCGAACAAACCGTAAATCATACAAAAACCCAGTTCACACCATACATACTTCCCCAAACAATCAAACATCGTATACAACTTCGATGGCTTGGAAGTGTTTCATTGGACGAGCGAAAAGAGCAACAACTCAAGAAAGAAGCACTTGATTATCACGAGGCAAAGCCGCATGGGAAGATCAAGGTTGTACCGACAAAACCGCATTCCACTGCCCATGAATTAAGCCTGGCATATTCGCCTGGAGTTGCGTATCCTTGTTTGGAGATTGCTGAAAAACCAGAATCTGCTTACAAGTATACTTCAAAGGCCAATTTAGTTGCAGTTATCTCTAACGGGACTGCTGTGTTAGGCTTGGGCAATATCGGTCCCTTGGCTAGTAAACCAGTTATGGAAGGTAAAGGATTACTGCTCAAAACGTTTGCAGATATTGATGTATTTGACATTGAAGTTGACACTGAAGATCCCGAATCATTCATCGAAACCGTGGTAAACATATCCAAAACATTTGGTGGAATCAACTTAGAAGACATCAAAGCACCTGAGTGCTTTGAAATTGAACGACGCATAGCCGCTGAGACAGATATCCCGGTCATGCATGATGATCAACACGGAACGGCAATAATTTCTGGTGCTGCATTGATAAATGCAGCAGAATTACAAAATAAAAAATTATCAGATATCACGGTTGTTGTACTTGGCGCTGGCGCATCAGCCATAGCATGTGCGAACCATTATGTTGCGTTAGGTGTGAATAGAAAAAATATCAAAATGGTAGATAGTAAAGGAATTCTAACCAAGCAGCGCCTCTCTGCAGGCGAGTTAAATCAATACAAAGCTGATTTCGCTCACGATATACCGGACGGCGACCTTGCGGCAGCATTAACCGGGGCAGACGTCCTGCTAGGATTATCTAAAGGCGGGTTAGTAAACAAAGAAATGGTCGCTAATATGGCGGCAAAGCCAATTATTTTCGCTCTTGCCAACCCAACTCCAGAAATAACCCCAGAGGAAGTAATGGAGGTACGATCAGATGCGATAATTGCTACTGGGCGATCAGATTATCCAAATCAAGTCAACAATGTTTTGGGATTCCCTTACATTTTCAGAGGAGCCTTAGATGTACGCGCCACAGACATCACGCAAAACATGAAGATGGCAGCCACAAAAGCCCTAGCCGAATTGGCGAGACAACCAGTTCCAGATTATATCTCTGAGGCATATGATGGAGCAACAATGCAATTTGGCCCGGAGTACATTATTCCAAAACCGTTTGATCGCCGAGTTCTAATCTGGGAAGCATCAGCAGTAGCCCAAGCAGCAGTTGATGAAGGAATTACTCAGATTGGTAAAGACGAGTTCTCCATAATACAGTATCGTGAAGAATTAGAAAGTCGTCTTGGGCTATCTTACTCGATTATGCGCCATATGATAAATCAAGTTAGAGGCCGAGGCAAACGAATTGTATTTCCCGAAGGCGACAATGAAAAAGTGCTAAAAGCATCAGCACAGTTAACGGAGCAGAGAATTTGTCATCCAATTTTATTGGGTTCAAAAGAACGGATAGATTCTATGGTTGAGGAACTTGGGCTAGAATTTGAATATGAAGTATTTGACCCTCGATATGATGATCGAAGAAAAAACCTCTATGCCCCTGCTTTGTTCAAACGGCGTATGCGTAAGGGTATGACTTTGGAGGATGCGGAAAGGCTGCTCAAGAGCCGACCTTATTTTGCTAGCCAAATGGTTGCTTCAGGTGATGCTGATGGGTTTGTCGGTGGAGTGAGTCGAAATTATGCAGATGTATTGAGGCCAACAATCGAAGTGATTGGTTCAGATTCTTCTGCTCATTGTGTTATTGGCTGCTATATGGTTAACGTTAACGGCAGAACAATATTTCTCGCTGATGCAACAGTCAATGTATATCCCGATAGTCCAACCTTGGCTGAAATTGCGATACAAACAGCAAAGATTGCTCGAAGATTTGGTATCAAACCCAAGGTTGCAATGTTATCATTTTCTAATTTTGGCAGTACTAGAGCCCAACGCTCAACAAGGATAGAAGAGGCTGTGGTAATGGCTAAAGAAATCGACCCAACGCTGATTATTGATGGACCAATGCAGGCTGATACGGCCTTGAATAGAAGTGTTCAGGAAGATTATCCATTCATGGATTTTGAAGGGCCGGCAAATGTCTTGGTTTTGCCAAATCTTGCTGCAGCTAATATTGCTTACAAATTACTTGAGGAACTTGGTGGTGCTGAAATGACAGGACCAATTTTGGAAGGAATGGACAAACCAGTTCAGTTAGTCGCCCGTACAGATGGTGTCAGGCACATCGTCAATATGGCAACCATTTGTGCTGCAGACGCAATTAGGCAGGACTCTTATTGGGAAACCTTAGCAGCATCAGAAAACAATAATCAAGATTGATGTTGCTCTCCATCTTCATACATAATGATTGGTCGTCTTGGTCGCCAAAAAGCACCTGTGACAAATCCTGCACATAACCCACCAAACAGTAAATTCACCCAGCCAGAATAGACATAATCCCCCATTCCTCTAAGCCAGGGTATGGCAAATGAAGGAACAACACCGAGTAAGACTGTCCAAATTAGTTCAGATTTTATGTTGCCCGACAAATCAGCCTTTCTAGGAACAGTAACCGGCCTGCCTTCTCTTATTGGAGTCAGTACTAGTCTGAGGGATAAACCCTGATTTTCTCGATCCATAGGGGCGCTTGATAGCGCAATTATCTCCTTATTTGAGGGGTGGATTTCCATGGTCGCAGTATGCCATTGCATTGGGCCATGCCCTTCAAAACCTCGAGGGCGCCCATCCATCATAGCACCGCGGTAATTACCCGTAACGGCATCTGCTAAGATTTCCTTGGCTTTACAACTAATATCAATCGCGTTTTGTTCTCTAGCATGCATCCATTCTCCTTGGGTTGGGCAACGTACTTCCCAATTGGTAAAATCGCCAGTTAATGTCTCAAGACTTTCCCGTAGTGAATCATTTACCAGCGCAATAATAACTGACAACCTTTCAGAATTCCAGACAGTTTCATCACCCAATGCTATTTTGCTATCTAAAATGCTGGACAATTGTTGATTACTTAACGGATTTTTCATGATGTAAAATTCTGGGCATCTGACTTCATGACAAGGCCGTTGGCCCGCATATATCCATCCGCCCTTTGACTCTCCGACAAAAACCGACCCTGCACTGACTTTTGAAAATTTAAGTCCGGCTATTTCCAAAGATGACATGTGAATCCCTAGTTTAGTAAATCGTTCATTCGATTGTACCAAGCGATCCCGTTTTGGTGATCCTCTAGCATGGCGAATTGTGGGAAAGGAGATATCGATCGCATGTAGCCGAATACAGAAAAATCTACCATGCTTGGCCCATCACCGCCAAAGAAATCTTTTCCTTGATGCTCATCGGTAAACTCAGTAAGTAAATCATGCCATAGTTGCTTAGGCTTTCGCCCGTCCTTTTTGACGCGCTTTTTGGCAATTATTCCCCACATTATTGGAAAGCCTGCCCAAGCGTATAGGCGCTTGGAAATGAAACCAAATTCTTCTAACTTTGAGATCCTTGTTGTGGTTTTGAATGCTGAACCTAATGTGCCATACAAAATTGGGACAGTGGCCTTAGACATTTTTTGATCTGACCAATCAAGCCATTTTGATGTACGTTCCTGGGTTGATACATTTAGTAGTTTATTTTCATTATAGTGTTGATCAATGAATTTCATAATCGGCGTAGAATCAACATGATGAGTGCCTGTTTCATCGGTAAATACGGGTACTTTACCCCATCCATCAGTAAACGATACCGCTTTTTTTATTTTCAATCCATTAACCGCGATGAGATCTACATCTAGTTGTAAATATTCGATAAGGCCCCTCACTTTCCAGCAAAATGGGCAAGTATGCAACATGTGCAGTGTTGCTTTTGACATATCCTAGCCTGTAACGGGACACTATTCAATCCTTGTCTGCGGTATCAGGTACAGGTTTCCAACCAGTTTTCCAAAATTCAAGGTCATCTAACCATCTAAGCCATTCTTGATCTGTGCTTGATAAAAGCCTAAACGCTCGGCTCTCTAGCGCTTCTTTGTTAATGTTAGATAGAGAACCGTTATCAAAACATTCTTGCCACTCGACTTGCATTTGTCGAATTCTTCGCTTTGCCTCTTCTGGGTTATCGAAATTACGTTCACACATATCTCTAAGCTCGAGTAACCAAGTCCTACCGTCTTTCATTATTGGCTCAATCACTCTACGAGCCGACTTAGGTTTTGAAAACGGCCACCAGCCCATGTTAGCCCCTATTGGTCGTAGTTATTGAATATGGTTCAAAGTATGAAATATTCTTATTGTCAACCTATACAATTCAAGTGAATGGGTTAGGTGAGGGAATTAATGGGCCGCATAACACTTCATCTCCACGGCCAAGCCAAAGAGCGTTCTTACCGTGACATGTTAGAAATCTACTCACAACGATTAAGCCTTAAAAATATCAAAATAACCGCCCACTCAGCAAAAAAACCCGTACAACAATATTACGAGGAGATCAACAAAAACGCAATTTTATTCATCTTAGATGAAGATGGAGAACAATATACTTCCCGACAATTTGCAGAGTTGGTAAAAGGATGGTCTATTGCTTCAGAGGACATTAATTTGGCAATTGGGCCAGTAGATGGATGGCAGCAAATTAACCACGCCCCCAAGCAAGTAATTTCGCTTGCTAAAATGACCATGCCGCACGAACTTGCAGCAGTTGTTTTAGCCGAGCAAGTTTACCGTGCAACAGAAATTATCAAGGGGACAAAATACCACCGTGATTGAGCAAATACTCAAAGCGGAGGGGTATATGCATTGGATTGAGAGGCCATGATACTAGAAGATTCTACAGTAGTTTGGTTGTTACTTGGATTTGAATTAGGGATTTCCATAATTTTAATTCTCGGATCTAAAAGCCAACCTTTTCCGACTCCTGCTAGAAGATTTGGATTGGTTATATTGATGGTTAGCAGTTTGCTATTGTTAGGTCAATCAGCACCAAACCCAACTAGCCTAGAAGCTCATTTAGCAATTCTTTCTGTGTTTGGAGCGTTTGGACTGGTAAGCGGAATAAATTTGATGCTGAGGACTAGACGTGAAGTACTGGTTGCTCCAATGTCAGGTTTCATGTTCTGTGTAGGAGTCACAGGCTTGATTACTCAAACCTGGGATGAACTAAACAAATTTGAACACTGGGCCGGCTTTTTGGCGCTTGTAGTATTAGCTGGAGGGCAAACTTGGTTGGTGTTCAGAGGCTTGCTAATCGGCAGATTACCATTAGCTTGGAGCCAAGCAGGGATGGTCGCTTTACACAAGGGCCAATTGCGCGGACCTCACGGTGCAATAGAATGTTTTGAGAAGGCGTGGGACGCCGAAGAAGAACATCTAAACCCAATGGCTTATTCTGCTCTTAGTAAAATATTCCAAGCGTTAGAGGAGACAGATATAGCAGCCCATTGGAACGAATTATTCCTTGAATCAGGTGGCAATGATTCAGTGGCTGAAGAATGGTTGACCGCAATAGATGATTGCTTGAATAATATGGGGTTTGTAGTAGCCCATGATGAAAGCGAATAATGCCGCTTTAAGTAACTTTTAATGCTTATTACGCCGAAAGGCAGCATTTTAGCGATTGTTTTATGTATTTAAACGTCGATATATAACCATGAGAAACAACAATACGCGGAACAGTATCAAACAAACCTCACCGTTACTGGTGGCAATTTTAGGAATTTGGTTTGTGGCAAACCTGACCTCCCAACTTGTCTTCATATCAATTCACGGTAGCCCGTATGATGGCCTTGCGATGCTAATGTCATTGGGACCAATATATATTGCGATTTTAATTGCCGAAGCAATACTTTGGGTTTGGGTGCTATTTTACGTTGCATACAAAACCTACAATCACATAATATCAACCAACTCATCTGGTATTACTGGCAATGGACAAATGGTTACTAAATCAACATAAATGAGTCAATATTATCGATGTATTCAAGACCCTTCTCGTCAAAAGCCGTTTGTGTCTGATACTTCTGAAGCACCAATATATTCTGGTAGGCCTATGGCTGTCACGGATTTGATTAACCATGATACAGCAATCGACGAAATTCCCAGTGGAGCAAAAATAGTAACCATTGAAGAAGCAAGAAAGGGATTGAAAGAAGCCGCTAGATGTTTGGCAGAACTTCAATCAATTAGTGATATATCAGGAGATTTAACCGAGGAATTAGATATCATTTTGGAAAGCTATGATTCAAAACATGACCATGTTACGGAGATCGCCGACTACCTAGCTACAATGATACAATCGTGGCATAGCGTGGTTAAACGACTGGAATCTACTGGCGCTCGAATGGCTTGCTTAGAACTTGGCAGACTTGAATGGTACGGCGTTGTCGACGAGAAAGTGGTGCAATATTCTTGGTGCAGTGGTGAAGAAGACATAGAGTGGTATCATGAGTTAAACTCAAGTTTTCTGTCCCGCAAACCACTCATAGAAGCATAACCTCGGATGGTTAGGTCGGGTGTGTTATGGTTCGAATTAATCGTGTTTATACTGGGACTGGAGATGATGGCTCCTCTGCATTTGTAGATGGCTCGAGGCACCGCAAATCTCACCTAAGGTTTGTCGCGGTTGGTACCTGTGACGAATTAAACTCAATCGTTGGCTTGATCAGAAGAGAGTGTAAAGTCTTACCAAGCCATGCAGACGGGGGTTCGAGTGCGACTATTGGCCGAATTCAGAATATTGCAGAGTCTGCACTAGATCGCATACAAAATGAATTATTTGATTTGGGTGCTGAATTGGCTTGTGAACCTGATAAATTGCCTGAATATATGCAGTTAATCGATTCGAATCAATGCGACAGCCTAACTGGAGAAATGGATGCTTGGCTAGAACAACTTGACCCATTAACCAGTTTTATTTTACCAACAGGAGCAGGACCTGAACCCATAATTCATTTGGCTAGGACCGTAACTAGGCGTTTGGAGAGGGGCTTAATTGCGATTGAAGATGAGGAAGGTACAGAATCGGTAAGAAAGGTCGCTAAGGTCTATGTTAATCGTCTTTCAGACTGGTTTTTTGTGTTCGCTAGATGGGTTACTAAAAATATGGGTGAACAGGAGACCCTTTGGACGCCTCTAGGAAAACGTGGAGAGTCCTCTAATGTCGCCAATATGATTAGAAAGATTGGTTCAAACGACGCTGATTATGATAATTTAGACTAAGCCGATACGGTCAGCAAATGACTTGGCCTTGGTAAGAGTCCCTTTTGTCTCATCATGAGTTGCCATTTCAATTGCCAAATCCCAATCAAGCCACATGTAGCGGTGGTGTTCTTTAGACAATTTTACTGTTATTCTTTCAGTGGTGGCTAAAAACCAAAAAACCTGTTTTTCGGTTAATCTGCCCTTTTGCTTGAAACTATAAGTTGTCTTTTCTTCAAAGCCGTCAATAAATTCTATTGCCGAAATACCAGTTTCTTCAATTAACTCTCTTGCTGCAGTAGCCTTTTTGTCACTATCAAAGTCTTCTACGTGCCCCTTTGGTAGATCCCAATGCCCTTGTGGATATTGTAGCAATAACACCGCCCCAAAATTCACTAGGACTACACCACAAGAGGTTTCCATACTAAGCCCAGCACGTAGTTAGTCATGTTATTTACGCAAGTTACTGCGAAAATACTTCAATCTAGTTGTTCGAGTTCCGCATATGGGTGCGAAAGAGATTCCTCTGTTCACAAAAATTGTGGCAGACTCTGATTTTGATGGGTTAATTGGCGCAGCCATTCTAAAAGCTTACAATTCCACGGCAAAAGTGAGGTTTTCCCATGCAGCATTGGTAAGGAACGGCAATATGGATACAGAAATCGACGCCTCTACAGTAATTGTTGATTTACCATTTCATCAAAACTGTGGATGGTATTTAGACCACCATCAAACCAATAAACCGACTAAGCAAGAGTCCTTAGAATTTGAAAAAAAAGGTGGAGTTACTGATTGGCAGGCGACACCATCAGCAGCAAGATTGGTGTATGATCTGATTAATACTCACTGTGATTTAAGTAATTTTGTCGACGTAATGCCGTTTGTTGATGCACTTGATTCGGGAGGCATAACCATCGAACAGTTTCGTGAAGACGGTGAGTTAATGCGCTTCAGTCGAACGCTAAAAGTCACTGAAAGTGACTACATGAAGCAAATTGTTAACCAACTATCTCAAGGTAAAACCATCTCTGAAATTTTGCAATTACCAGAAGTTAAATCACGATTGTCAGTACAACAACAACAAAGATCTGCAATAGAGAAGGTAGTTGAGTCTAACACTGTGATAATTGACCGTCTTGCAATATGTCATTTACAAGATACAGGTCATTTCTCTAATGGCTACTTAGTGACTGCATGGGCTGGTGACAGGGCAGATGCTTGTTGCATAATCCATGGGTACTCTGATGGCAATATCAACGATGCCAACAGGCCACCATTGTCAGCAAGTTTCTACGCTAATTCGTTTATCAAAGGAGGCCAAGGTAGGTATGACCTTTCTCGCCTCGCCACTAAATTTGACCCAAGTGGCGGAGGACACATGAATGCTTGTGGTTGTCGAATTCAGGACCCTGGGCTTGATGACAATTTAGCAAATTGGCTTGAAATGTGGGGCGACAGGGATGCCGTATTAGCTGTTAATCACAACACTGCAAATATGTAGAGGAAACCCAAAAAAGCATGAATGAAGATTAATGCCATAATAAAATCTGCAGCCCTTCCATGTTTTAATTTCTCATTGGCAAACTTTTCGCCAGCTAATCGCTTGCGCTTGACAGTTTTTCCTAAATTTGTCATAATTAGTAATAGTGCGAGGCCAAGAGGGCCAATAGTTCCATGAAGACTTGTTGGCCAAATTTCTGCAAATATGTCGCCACTAGATCGCCATCCTGCGACCATACGTCCGATAAAAGCGACCAACACAACAGCAAATCCTGCCCATAAAATAAATTGGCCATTTTTTTCATGCTTTTCTAGAGCATCTTTTCGTATCTCTCCCTTCATCCCTTTACTTGCCTTGCGCCATGAGTACTGTCGCCAAATCCAGAAAATTAGCGCGCAGGCTAACACAGGATGGGCCAATAATGCAATGGCTCGAACGAAATCCATGGTCTCAATCAAACTCCGCTAGAGCCTCTTCATTCATGAACACTAGTGATGAAAAACATATTCCAGATAGATTTAGTGATAATTGTTGCCGGTTAATTGAAT
Source organism: Candidatus Poseidoniales archaeon (assembly GCA_009887195.1). Classification (GTDB taxonomy): domain Archaea; phylum Thermoplasmatota; class Poseidoniia; order Poseidoniales; family Poseidoniaceae; genus MGIIa-L1. The sequence goes on from QXXX01000073.1 coordinate 104,034, forward strand.
AGCGACTTAACTAGCCGTCAATATGTAGGGGGTGTATAGCATGCAGGAAGGGCACATGGCAAATTGCTTGGAAATTGCTTTCAAGCACAATATTCCCAAACAACAACGCAAAGCCAGAGTTGCTAAATCACCAGATTGGCAAATCATGGATAAAAGTTGGCGAAGTATCCTCACAATTGCGTTGGATGAAGTAGAGATTCCTGGCGATGATGAAGATAGTAACACCTCGCGGTCAAACAGAATGATGCGCCGCAGGGGGCGTGGTTCAGCAGGTAAATCGTCACTTGACTGGCTGCCAAGCAGTGAAGAAATAACTTCTGATAGTTCTGAAACAGCAGCTTACAGATTAGCAGTTTTATTAATTAATAAACAACTTAAGCGAGGAGAATGGACTGACGATTTGACTGCGGCTGAAAATGCAATACGGGAAACCTGCCTTAGCACTGGAGTGGACAAGGTTTGGCACCAAATAGGTGAGAAAACCGCTTTACTCGCTCAGTTTATCGGCTTCCCTGTGGCCAAAAAGAAAGCCAAGAGCAAAAAGAAAGTATCTCTTGAAGTAGCCAAAATTGACGTTTTTGACAATGAACAACTAGGTCAAGCGATATCTCAATTATCGGTTCTTTGTGGCGAGGCAGCACAACAAATCGCAATTCAAAAAATCCAATCTCAAATATCCTCTAGAAGGAGTATTGAGGCTGGGGAAAGCCTGCTATCTCTTACTGGTGACGCATCAGCAATATCTGTAATGCTTGCAATTGCTAGTGGATTAGACTCTGAAAAAGCACTGAAAGAATTGTCTAAGAGCGATAAACAATTAGCTGCCCAATTCAAAGACCTTGTAGATTTAGTCAACGGTAAGGTAAATGATTGGAAAAACAGCATCAATGGTGGCGATGATGGTCTTTCAAAAGCAATAAGAAGATTTGCCTGGCTCAATTTTACTGATGAGGTTGAAAAATTATCACCCGCAGAAATTTTAGCGGGAATTGAATTATTGGAGGCCATTCCCAATTCCCAATTACAAGTGCAGAATTTGAAGTGGGTTCATTTATCTGCATTAGCGGCAAGTGGCAAAAGTGATGAGGCTGCAGACGCCTTGGTCACTTACAGCCTTGACAATGCAATAGATATTGATAACCTATACCAACTAGTCTCCCAATTAAATTCTACAGCAGTTGAGGAATGGCTTAAGACCCAGTTAAATGTTCTTGATGAAGGTGCATTGGTGTATATTGCTCAGCACGAAATATCATCATTGGATTTAAAAAATGAATGCTTCAAAATGCTACAAGACAGCGGTGGTGAAGCTTGGGAAGAATCAAGTGTGGCTGCTATAGCAGTATTTGCTCAAAAACTCGAGTTAAGAAGACTCAGTAAAATTTTGACAAATAACGATCTTGCACCAATGTCCCATCCGCATGAAACCTTGTTGTCATATCATTTACTGGCCACTAATCAAGAACATCAACTGTGGGAAAAGTCAATTGAAATGAGGCAACTCGCGTTAAATTCCATTCACAGTACAGCATTGCCAGAATATTTGTCTCCAATGTCACAGAGCCTGGTCATGTTAATGGAAGGTAACAAAATAGATGACGAGCACTTCACCGTACTTGGTAAGAAAGGCTATCAAGCACTACGACAGGCAAGGAATGCATTGAAGCAAGGCGGTACAGGTATTACTTCAAGAACTCACATAAATCATCTAATAACTAGCGTAGAAAAAGCTGATCTTTCGGCATTAGAATCCAACCTTTTGATGGCCTTAATCTCAACCTTGAAACTAAATCAAGCGACCATTTCTCTACAACATGGGGATGCAGATGAAGAAATATTTGCAACTTTAAACAGTTTAGTTATTGGTTCTGAAATCCCGACTAGATTTATTCGTGCCATTCGCCAATTAGTCTTCGAGTATGATATTGGCTTAGAGCAACTAGTTACTTGGTACCAACAAAACGACCCCCTATCTCCTTGGCATACTTTGTCCAGAGCAGCATTATTTGCTCAAAACAATGAGGAATTGAATGCTGCAAGAGAATACCGCAGAGCTGCAGAAAGTGAAGAATACGATTACGAGCATTCAATGATACTATACCGCAAATCAATAATTCATCTTGCCCATGCTGAACAATGGAGTGAAGCGGTTGAACTACTGGATACAAAACCTGCATTACGTACCGCAATAACCAAACGCTTCCAACTTTATCTCAAAGTTTCATTTACTGCAAGCAATCAGAAAACCAATGAAGCAACACATTTATTGAAAGAATTTGTTCGCTATTCAAAAGATATTGAAGAAGAAAATGTTGAGGGCGAAATGGAAACAAAAACCATCACATTCTTTGCGGAAGATGAACTAGATACGCTGAGAAATTATCCGTTTGAACATTCCAGAGAATTGCCTGGAGATCCGTTTTTGGGGCGTGTTACAGCGGCTCTAAATGCGATTCAGCGTAACAAGCGTCGTAATCGTCATAGTTTTGATAACAGATTCCGCAATGAAATGCAACAAACCCCACCAACCATAATGGCAATTTATGATATCGCCAGTGATGCTGCTGAAAAGAATCCCATTGAAGGCTTAACATATCTTGAGAGGGCGCAGAATTCTGGTAAATTTAAACAATCAGAAATGAAGACGTTATACGATGCCGAAAGAGCATTATTTGCCACTCATAAGTTACAAATTCCTAATTCCTCACGACGTTATCTTAAGAATTTGGCATTGCCACCTTTAGTCGTAGTAGATACCAACATTTTGGTTGATGCATTGGTGGATAAAATTGCTCATAATCTAGAGCTAGCTAGTGAAACAAGTTTAGACTTGTTCGAGCATGATAATTTCCATAAAGTACTCAAAAGCCGTGCAGATGCAGGCAGAATTAACCTTTGGCTACCTTCAACAGTAAAACAAGAGCTGATTGAATTAAGTAAACGTCACGGGAAGTTAAAGGCTAAATTTAGCACTTCATTAGTCAAGCCTGAAGTACTTGAATCAGTGCTTGATGACAGTAAAATATCGAAGTTAGTGGATGAAATAATCTCAGAGTACAGCCGCTGGAAACCCCTTGATATTCACACTGAGAGAGACGCTGTGGATGAACAATCCGATAAAGAAATTAGCCTTTTCTTGGCTGAATTTTCTGAAATATATGATGAGTTAACCGATATGAAGGTAAGACGAGATCCTAAACAAAACCGGACCAAGATAAACGGCCAAGCGATTTTCCCAGAAGCAGCAGATCGTGAAATTATGGCAATATGCCGTTACCTAGCATCGCAATCTTTGGAAGGCCTAGGCAGCATCTTAGTAGCAACTAGGGATGGCGATTTTACCCTGGCTGCGAGGGCCTTTGAAGAACGGTTTGGTTATGGAATAATTAAGAATAGTAAAATGCTAAATTCTTGGTTAAACTAGAATTAGTTTCTCCATGCTGCGTAATATCTTGTGACATCTATCGATTCTTGGTAGGTAAATTGAGTAAAGCCATGCAGGTTTATCTCACTAAATGAAGCCTTTAACCAATCCTCTTTCAGCGGCCAAGGGGGTGATTGTATCATTTGTCTACCGTCATCTAATCTTCCAATACACAATAAAAAACCGTCTTTATTGAGTAACTTGGGTAAATTTTTAGCTGCGAGTTCTCTAATACCTCCATCTGGAATTGCTTGCAAAATATGAATTTCTACAACCAAGTCAAACTGTTCTATCCATTTTGTTGGCGGCTCAAGAATGTCCGCAACCTGCCAATCTACCGAAGACTCTGGAAATCTTTCTCTGCACCAATTAATACATTGCTGTGAAATATCAAATGCAGTTACTTGAAAGCCAAGTTCTTCTAAGCCGATGGCATCATCACCAAGCCCGCAACCAACAATTAATGCTTTACCACCAGCGATATTTTTCTTTACCCAATCTGTCATTATTGGATTAGGTGACATCCTTGCCCAAGGAATCATTGACGAATTTCTGTTAGCTAAATCGTATAGTTCATCAAACCAACCAATCGGATCATTATTTATTGCCGCTTTTGCGGTAGAAATTAATTCTTCACGTTCAATTTCTGTCATGTCACTCATAATTATCACATGTATGAGATAATTGCATCGCCAAATTCACTACATTTTAGCAATGTAGCATCGTCCATTAATCTTTCAAAATCATAGGTGACGGTCTTTGCCAAAATAGCTCCTTCCATTCCCTTGACAATAAGGTCTGCAGCAGCAGTCCAGCCGATATGTCTTAGCATCATTTCAGCACTCAATATTACGCTTCCGGGATTTACTTTATCTTGGCCAGCATATTTGGGTGCAGTTCCGTGAGTTGCTTCGAAAATGGCAATTCCAGTATCATAGTTGATATTTGCACCAGGTGCGATTCCTATGCCGCCAACTTGAGCAGCCAGTGCGTCAGAAATGTAATCACCGTTAAGATTCATTGTAGCTAGTACAGAATATTCTGCAGGCCTTAGGATGATTTGTTGTAACATTGCATCAGCAATAACGTCCTTGATGAGGATTTCATTACCAGTAATTGGATTTTTCATTGTGCACCACGGACCACCATCAAGTTCAGTAGCTCCAAACTCTTGTTTTGCTAATTCATAGCCCCAATCTCTAAATCCGCCTTCTGTGAATTTCATGATATTGCCTTTGTGAACCAAAGTTACAGTGTCTTTATCATTTTCAACAGCGTATTTTAGCGCTGCACGGACGATTCTTGCAGTGCCTTCTTGTGAGATTGGCTTAATTCCTATGCCTGAGGTATTTGGAAATCTAATCTTATCGACTCCCATCTCATTTTGTAAGAAATCAATAACCTTCGCAACCCCTTCAGTACCTGCTTCCCATTCGATTCCAGCATAAACATCTTCACTGTTTTCACGGAAAATAATCATGTCAACATCTTGAGGAGCTTTAACTGGAGACGGAGTACCATCATACCATCTTACAGGCCTTACACAAGCGAATAAATCCAGCTTTTGTCGCAATGCAACGTTAAGTGAACGGATTCCGCCACCAACTGGAGTTGTCAATGGTCCTTTGATTGAGACTAATCCTGACCTCATGGCTTCTAGTGTTTCTTCTGGCAACCACTGGCCAGTTTGATTGAATGCCTTTTCCCCAGCGAGTACTTCATTCCAGTGAATCTGCTTTTCTCCAGAATATGCTTTGCTTACTGCAGCATCTACGACTTTTATCATTACCGGGCTGATATCAACACCAATTCCATCACCTTCAATGAAGTGTATGGTAGGGTTATTAGGCACATTTAGCAAGCCATTGTTAAGAGTAATCGTCTTTCCAGCCATTCCAATCAATACATCCGAGAGGCATTTCCTTCAAGAATGAACCGCCCGTGGGAACGTCATGTTCGGCCGTGTTGAGTGGAAAGGTAAGAGTAAAGTCGATTGTTTTAATGAAGCTGGAGATTGTATAGAAATCGACTGGGATAATGGACCAACACCGGTACAAATAGTATTACAGATGATTGGGGCATGTTCATTGGCCGATGTTCAAATCGGATTGAAAGATCGGGAAATATCAAGAATTTATATCGAACTATCAGGACAAAGAAAAACTGAAGCGCCAAAAGTTTTCACAGCGATAGAAATGAATTATTTTATTGAGGGTGATGCACCCAAGAGACTTGCCAAGAGGCTGGTGGAAAAAAGCCACGAGAAATACTGCACAGTGTCAAATATGTTCAAATCTACTGTAGATATTTCTTCAAACGTTTTTGTTAATGGTGAAGTTTGTTGAGGACAGTGCTTGCATGGCCTTGGCTAGCATATCTCTCAATGCCTCATAAAGTGGAATCCAACTACTTGGAATTGTTTTAGGCGCTGGCTCGATTAGTAGTGAATTATTTTCGCTGCGAACCTTAGCAAACGGCCTTAGTGGACCTGAACCATCAACTTCTATTATTACAGAGAGTTCGTATTCTTCATTGCTTTTACTAACTTTGGCAGTTTCCAAATTGAACTTTGCCTTGGTGGGGATTTTGCTAATGATAGATTCTTCATCCAAGGAATGAAGTTCTTTCTTGACTAATACTTCCAAAAGTTCAGTAATTGTTTCATCTGAAATTGTGGTAGTTGATGCTTCGATCACAACCGGTTGTTGTGTGGCAAGGGATTCCTGTGTTTCTATTAAGGGGGCTGCATCATCATCAATCGATAATAAGATCGCTAGATTTTCATTTTGGGATTCTTGATTTGATTTTACTGCAGCAGGGCGGTTGTTTACCACGCCTAATTCAGCAAAAATATCTATATCGTCTTCCTCAAATGAGTTGGGTAAAACAAAGGCTTCTTCTTGAAACATATCATAAACTAACATTTCATCATACTTAACATAATGTTCCCCACTGTCGCGGTTTGCATCACGATACTTTGATGTGGTAAGGGCATGATAAGTGTCAAAGGTGGTGACATTTTGGATAAAGTGTGGCTACTAGAATGCCGAGGTTAATTACGGTAATTTTATTGTTTGCTGTCCTAATTCTTGTGCCCATTCACGAGGTGAACGGGTTTCCTAACGGTGTAGGAGATATTGGCGAACAAGGATGCCTTTGTCATGGGGCAGAAAATGACTTAACCTCAGTGCAGATAGCAGGATTGCCTGATAAATTTGAATCTAACACCACCTACTTTCTGCAATTGATTGTTGATAATCCACAAATTGATGTTAATGCAAGTTCTGCTCAAGGCGGCTTTAGACTCGTTGTATCATCTGGAACTATATCTTTCAATGACACCAACACCAGTCAAATAATCGGTGACGGTTGGACACATACGGAGCTAGGAAATCAACAACGGATTTGGAACCTTACTTGGCAATCTCCCAGCGATAACACATCATTAAGCGCTCTGACTCTTTTTGGCAACGCGGTTAATGGTAATGGTGAATTTACCGGAGATGGATGGAATAAAATAAAAATATACGTTCTTGGGGTTGAAAATTACAATACAATTGATGAACTCAAAAATAATCATGAACTTGACTTATTTGACAAAACTATGCTTGGACTAGGATTGCTAGTCTTGTTCTACATTTTGGTCAAGATAGTTAAGGACTAATTAACAAACTCAATACTTTTGTTTCTAAGGGCTCTTAGTTGACGGTTTTCACTAGAACCATGAATTTGTTCACTCTTCACTCCAGTTAGCACCAGCATTACTCTAATCTCATCACCTAGGTTTTGGTCGACAGCAGCACCCCAAATTATCTTAGCATGCGGAGAGATCCGTTCTTGAATAATCTGCGCACACTTTTCGGCTTCACCAAGAGTCAGATTAGGCCCGCCGACTACATTAATCAGCGCGCCGCGAGCATCAGTCGTATCGAGTTCCAGTAATGGAGAATGTAACGCTTCTAGAGTCGCATCTTCTGCTCTATTAGTGGCTGATGAGGCACCAAGGCCAATCATGGCAACTCCACTACCAGATTTGATAACTGCCTTCAAATCTTCAAAGTCAAGATTAACCATGCCATCAGTAGTTAGAAGTTCAGTTACTCCAGTAATTGAGCGTACAAGTAACTCATCACCAACTCTAAACGCACTGGCAATAGGTAAATCCTTGACACCATCTATTTCCAGCAGGCGTTCATTTGGAATTACTAATATTGTATCACAGTGTTCCCTAAGTCTCTCTAAACCCCATTCAGCATTTTGCTTTCTTAGGGACCCTTCAGACTTGAACGGATAAGTTACTACCGCAATTGTCATTGCGCCTTGCTGCTTTGCTAATCTAGCAATATGGCCGGCAGCACCAGTACCAGAGCCGCCACCCATACCAGCAGTAATAATTGCAAGTTGCGTATCATTAGTAATTCTTCTAAGGACCATTTCTGATTCTAGTGCAGCAGCTTCACCTTTGCTTGGATCGCCTCCAGCACCCCTGCCTCGAGCTGTTCTGCCAATCAATACCTTTTCTTCCAACGGCGACATCAAAAGTGCTTGCGCATCAGTATTTATCGCATACCCAGTGACGTAACTGCTCTCAAATAGCCCTTCTTCTGCTAATCTACTAACTGCGTTACACCCTGCACCGCCGGCACCATAAACTCGAATACGTGGTTGCAACGATTCTAGCAATGCTTTCAGTTCATCTTCATTGCCTTGGCCAGGTGGGACTTCACTTGGAGAAACCCTAACTTGCTCTTCTTCGCTTAACTCTAAAACGCGGTCAATTAAATGGCGCATGATAGCAAGATTGTCCAAGCGTCTTTGAAGGTGCCGACTGATTTTCGACTAAAATAGCCGATTTGTCTACCTTAGAGATTTTGCCAAATCAATCTTTGAGTCCTTCTTCAGTTACTTGATAGACGCACTCGCCGTCAGGTAAGTTTGGTGAATCCACTAGTCTAGCGATTCTTCTGCCACCTTTAGCTTTCCTCAAGTATAATCTAAATGTACTTGCGTGCGCAAGAACGTGGCCACCAACTGGCTTTGTTGGATCTCCCCACATAGCATCAGGTTTTGAGTGAACCTGGTTTGTCACCAATACCAACGCATTGTTAATATCTGCAAGTTGTTTTAGTTCCTTCAGATGCTTGTTCAACTTTTGTTGCCTGTTAGCTAGCATTCCACGACCGATAAACTCAGCTCTAAAGTGGCTAGTTAACGAATCAACAATAATCATCTTGACGTTCAAGCCTTTACCCACTCTTTTGATTTCATCCACCAGCAACATTTGGTGAGCCGAATTGTAGGCTCTAGCTACATGAATTCTAGCAAGTACTTGGTCAGGATCTAGACCTTGACCTCTAGCCATTTGAGTAATTCTTTCAGGTCTAAAGGTATCTTCTGTATCAATGTAGAATACATCGCCATCAAATCCTCCTTCACTGACTGGTAATGTGCAATTTACTGCTAATTGGTGACCAATCTGAGTTTTCCCGCTGCCAAATGCTCCATAAACCTCAACCAAGGCTTGAGTTTCAAATCCTCCGCCTAGCAAATCATCGATCGATTGAACTTTTGCCGATAATTTTTGCACTTCTTTTCGGCGTTCTAATAGTGCTCCACCAGATACGAAACCGCCAATATTGGCCATCTTTTTAGCCGCTGCAATAATTTTTCCAGCTACTGATTCGCCAATTTCTGCTTGTTCTGCTAAGTCAGCAGGTGACATGACTGCTAAAGATAGTAAGTCATCAAACCCAGCCTCACGCAATTTCTCTGCGGTTGCCGGTCCTACACCTGGCAAATCATCAATTTTGACTTCAGGTGCATCATCGTCTAACGCCATCATTAACACCGTGTCCTCTTGAGGGTCTTCATTCTTTTCAATTTCAATCTTCGTTTTTTTCTTCGCTTTAGTCGCCATCCTTTCACTTCCAACCCATACCATCGGGCTGGGGTATATGAATAGATTAAACACGCATGTTTTTGCAAAACCGCTCCTTTCAGTGCCCTAATCGCATGATTAAAGTCAATATTTCAGTTTAACTTTTAGTTTCAGCATCGGTGAAACTGAAAATAAAGGCATTATTGTTCTTGAGTTGGCAGAGGATTAGGTTTGCTTTCTTCATCAATATATGTTATTGTTACATCATGGTCAATGTTAAC
>QXXX01000074.1 GCA_009887195.1 Candidatus Poseidoniales archaeon
GCAAGGGGCCTAAAGATAAAGCCATCAAAGCAGCGCTTAATTGAAGCAGATTTATTTCATCCACTAACACTTTCACATTTTATTTTACTACCAACTTTGATTATTTTCCCTCTGGCAGTAATCATGGCACTCCCAATAATTGTTCTAGGGTTGCCAATACTAATTTTGATTGAGTATTTATTAATCAAGAAGAAGTTACTCATTAATACCTTAAAACAAATGGAAAAAGTACTACATTGGCAAGTCATACACATCCCTAAACCACATAGAGGTTCAATAGAAGAATCAGGCAAAGTTAACGAATTTTCTAACCACGTCATACATTTTAATTATGTACCACAGGGTGCTTTCTTGGGATTGTTTGCTTGGTTAATCGTTCATTGGATTTTCAAGTTAGAATCGACGCCTAGTGAATTTATTATTGCTTCAGGACTATACATCATAATGCTTGGAATCTTAGGTGTACTAAATACTGCGTTCGAATCAGATTTGGTCTTTGTTGACCCTGCAAAGGGTAGATTGGTACCGGTAGATCAGTGGCTCGAAAGTATTCTAAAACCAGTGGTAGGAATCGGTTTGCTCTTTTTGATTGCCAGGAATTTACTAGACCAAGCAAGAGATGGTAACCCTGTGGTATTTGCTGCAACAATATTGTTATTACTTTACGGGGCGGCAATTGTTGGAATAGCCTACCGTTGGGGATATTCAGTTTGGCGTGGACAAAAAGTCAAGGACGAATTTGAACATCAAATAGTTGAAAATCTTGAACCTTTGTCATATGATTTGACAAGAACCAGAGGTCGGATAGAATTCATTGCTCAAATGTCCATGGATGAAAGATTAACCCAAATTAGTGAAACACCAACAAAGCAACTGACATTTGCTGATTTACAAGCATTACCAAAGAGTCAAAATGATGGTATTATACCCAAGAATCCGATAAAATAAACCCCTACATCCAAGGGATTTCATCAGGTATCTCAGCAAAAATATTGGCTGGAAGTGCTACCTTAATTTTAGAAACATAACCAAGTTGTTCTGTTGTAGACTTTTGCCAAACTGCATACTCAGCAAAATTATTCATTTTGAGTATTGGATTATTATCCCTATTCCAATCCAGCGTTTGCATTTCGACACCAGGTGCTTCATGACCTGTACAGACTAGTAAATCTCCGGACAAACCACTCATGACTTTCAGTGAATCCCAGTGTGCCTGTTCTCGACCACTGGGTAAATCGTCTCGTCCCACACCACCATCGCCAGTAAACAGAAAATCTCCTGTAAAAACATGCTTTGAGGTAACAACCAGCATTGAGTCTTCTGTATGACCTGGTACATGATGGAAAGTCATGGTATGATTGCCAAGGCTCAAAACACTATTTGAGTTTACGAATTTAGTTACTCCAAGTGACGGTGTAGAATGCCACATGACATAATTGCAGCCCACAGACTCGGCAATAGTGAAGCAGCCAGTGATGTGATCTGCATGGGTATGTGTTGCAATGCACATTGTTAATGTCAAATCCATTTGCTCGATAGTTGATAAATAGGAATTAGTAAAATCATAGACTGGATCTATTATTGCTGCTTCTTTTGACTCATCATCCCAAATCAAGTAGGTCTTGGCCCATCCCTCTGTGTTCAATTGTTGCATCTGCATGGTTAGGCCTAGAAGCATTTATTCTATAATTTCAATGTCTGGAATTTTATTGTCAATGATTAAACATAATGGGATATAGGGACAGATATGAGCCACCCAGATGTTGTTGTGTACTTAGAACACGACGGCAAAGTCTTACTTGTTGACCAACAAGGTAACGGCCCAATAAAACCTATCAAAGGCAGAGTTGAAAACCAAGAAATTTTGCGCTTCCCTACCGTAGAAGAAGTTGCTAAACAAGGTATTGAATATGAATCTAAACTAACCATACGAATCGTTTTTGGTAACCAAGTAGTAAAGGTAATCAAAGCCTATCCTAAAATATCTTGGCCTAAAGAATGGGCATGGAAAGATAGTGTTATTTCAGATAATTCAGTTCATCCAGTTGCTAGAGAATCCATTTATCGAAGCATTCACCGACTTGTATCTAAGGTGATAATTAGAAATGACTCGGACCAGATATTGTTGGCTAAGGTCAAGCGTGGTCATTTCACTGGATTTTGGACATTACCAGGTGGCTACATGGACCATGATGAACATCCATCAATCGGCTGTGTAAGAGAAACAATGGAAGAATTAGGTATTGAGATCCAATTAAACGACGTAAAACCAGTAATAACTCAAAAAATATTCAATGATGAAGGTATTTCATTTGTCTCCTTTACTTACCAAGCAAGGTGGAATGGAGATATCAGACAATTGGTACTACAAACAGAAGAGATTGAAGAAGCAATGTGGTTTAATCCAAAGGAAGCACTAGAAAATGCAGTGTCATTCTTCGATTCACAAGCTTTGCAAGCCACTCTTTAGATTCCTAACATTAACTTAGCAGCATCGAATGAATTTTGCAAACCTTCAGGGTTTGAGCCGCCTCCCTGAGCAAATGTTGGTCTTCCACCACCGCCACCGGAAATATGAGGAATAATCGCTTGAAGGATTTCTATTGCGTTATATTTCTCGCTAGCAATTGAATTTACGGTTGTGGCAACCATTAATTTTCCACCACCTTCTTTCGAACCTAGTATCGCTAGAGTAGGTTGAGAATCATCTAGGGTTAATTCTTTCAGCATTTTAGACATGTTTTTCAGCCCACCATCGGATTCCATGATGACAATCCTCACACCGTCTTTGGATACGCTGGAATCATCTCCTCCACTAGTTCTTAATCGAACAATTTCAGCCTCTAAAGCCTCAATTCTCTTACGCTGCTCTTTCCACTCGCCAAAGAATCGTTCTGCGGTTTTTGGGACATCAGCCACGTTGACACCAAACACTTCACCTGTCTCACGCAGGAGTCCATCCTGCCCCCTAGCATAATCAAGCGCTGCTTGTCCAGCAACAATATGTAATCTTTCAACTCCATCTTGCACAGCATTGGACCGGACTAGACGGATTGAGCCAATTTGTCCTAGTTCATCGTGGTGTGTGCCACCACAGGCTTGGATATCGTGATCTGAAATTCTTAACACTCTAATTGTATTGCCTTTAGGTGCACCCCCTTGATACAAATCAAAACCATGCTTACGGTCAGCATCTTTACGATTGAGAATAGTTTTCTCTGTTTTGTGAACTTGAACTATTACCTCATTAGCCATCTTTTCAATCGAGTCTAAATCTTGTCGAGTCAAGCGGTTGTAGTGAGTGATATCTAGTCTTGCTGAATCCACTGCTTTGTTAGCACCTGCTTGGTAAATATGAGGGCCTAATATTCGTCTTACTGCACCACCAACAATATGTACAGAGGTGTGATGATCCATCAATTGTTTTCGACGATTCCAATCAAGACTACCATGGACTAAATCCCCATTACTAAGCGGTCCATCAGTTAGATGAACAATGTGGTTGCCAATCTTGGCGACATGCAAAACTCGACAATGAACAGAATCTGTTGACAGGACGCCCCAATCAGCTTCTTGACCTCCTCCTTCAGGATAAAAACAAGTACGGTCTAGAATTACACCGTGAGTGATATCTTTAGGCAGACCTTCCTGGTTTATTTCAGCGCAAAACAGCACACTTGCATCGAACTCAAATTGGTATACATTATCATAATAAAGTGGGCTTGTTGGTGGTAGATGTTCAATACCATCAATCAATGTTGAGTCGGTATTTTCTTTTGCCGCATCCTTGGCCATTTTAGCATGACGTTCTGCTAATTCAGCGGTAAATCCAGTTCGAAGAGATACTGACTTCCAACCAGAACGTATGGCCAATGAAACCGCCATTTCCGGAGCGATACCGTGTGAATCATTAAGCGAAAACAGTAATTCATCAGCAATAGTTTCAGTTGACTTATTTACACCACTCAGCATAGTCTTGATAACTTGCTCACCCTTACGTAACATCTCAACATATTTGGCTTCCTCAAGATTGAGTATTGTTGCGATACCATCGTGAGTTTGTTTCATGGCTTTATTACCCAAATTGACCTCTACATGGTGAAGTGCTAAGTCAGCTAGTGATACATCGATACCAAGCTCATCACGCATTCTAAGTGTTCGACGTGCCATCATCCTTGCCAGATATCCTGCTTTAGCATTGGATGGTACAAGTCCATCACCTAACATGTTACATAATGCGTGAAGATGGTCTGGAATAGCATAAATCCTGGACAGTGGATCGGTAATAGCGGTGAATTGTTCACCAGAAATCTCGATCCCACGTTGAGCCAGACGTTGTAAAAATGTGGCTAACAGTTCTTCACCATCAACCCCTGCTTCGATATTCATAATCCCGTTGAGCCGACTCATTTCACCAAGAATTTTGTCAAGGTCTAAATCAGGCCATTGTTTTGCAACTCCTTCAAAACCTGCTAAGTCCTTGAGCCAAGCCACAGTTTGAGGATAAATTGCTTCGTAAATCGTTGGAGTACCTGCCGCCGCCCAACAAAATCTCTCTAGACCATACCCAGTATCAATAATTTGCAGTGGCATTTCGCTATATTTATCGCCTTTTATTTCAACATCACCATTGTCATCTTCGTGAAGGTTCATGAATACTAGAGTTGCTAATTCAAGCCCACCAACAATGACTTCGACTGCAGGACCTGCATTACCACCACCACACCACGGGTTTTCCACGTAGGTAATTTCATTAGAATCTATACCGAAGGTTTGGGTGAACATCTCATGACAATACCTGACACATTCTTCCATCCAGTAATACATTCTACCCTCATCAGGTCGATTAAAAACGTGATGTGCCATCATTTCAAAAGTGGTCAAATGACGACCACTACGACCAACAGCATCAACATCAGTCAGACGAATACAAGGCTGTGAAATAGTCAAAGGATTTGCTGGCGGGTCTACTAGACCAGACGTGACATGTGGTTGGAAATCAGCAATTGATGCGATAGTCAAGTGAATGTCATCGCGCCACCGCGCTAGAATCGGATATGGCTCTATTCGAGTATGTTCGCGTTCTTCAAAAAATCCTAGAAATGCTTCTCTCATGGCATCTTTTAGTTCCTTTCCACGCATTTCAAAACCGCTGATTAGTGGACTACCAATGAAGGTATATTCATCTTCACTAGTATCGCCACAAGTATCACGATCGTGATTTGAAGTCCAAAACCACAGGTCAGTTACTCGACATTGTTTTCGGATGTAGCCATTCTCATGAAAGACTGCTAAATCGATGGGAGCCATAACCATGGAAGTCACCTACTGGACAATCTTGCCAACATAAACAATGTATTGAACCCTACGGGTAATCTGCCAGTTTATCGACAATCCTCAAAGGTAAATGCAGACACCCGCATCCATGGGCGAGGATTGGCGAGAGCATCTTGAATCGCTAGATGACGGAACGGTCAGAATAAAAGCCCATGGAAAAATGAATGTTGATGCTCGAATTGTTACCGACCAGCAACATCTTAGCAGCCATATTGATGACAGAGGACCTGAACAGTTGGTTAACGCTGCTGAATTACCAGGGATAGTTGGTGAAGCTTGGGCAATGGCAGACTGGCATTTTGGCTATGGATTGCCGATTGGCGGAGTAATTGCCACCGACGTGGATTATGGCGACAATGGTGGCGCAATATCACCAGGTGCAGTAGGATTTGACATTAATTGCGGAGTCAGAGTTCTAGCCTTAGAAGCAACTATTGATGATGTACCAAATATCAAGAAACTCGGTGGCAGAATTGCCGGAAGAATCCCTGCCGGTGCTTCAGGCAAAGGGGGGCTTGACATTAATATGGCGGAAATTAGACAACTTACTCAAGGCGGTGCTCAAGCGGCCGTCGAGTTAGGAATTGGCTATGATGAAGATCTTGCCGTACTAGAATCAAATGGACTACTAGAAGTAGCGGACAATGACCTTTCCTCTAGAGCATTAGAGCGGGGTCTTAGGGCGCTAGGAACTCTAGGCAGCGGCAATCATTTCATGGAATTACAATCAGTTGAACAAGTCGTCGACCAGGAAACTGCAAAACAATGGGGTTTGTATGAAGGGCAATTATTGGCGATGATTCACTCTGGTTCAAGAGGACTAGGTCATCAAGTATGTAGTGAACATTCTAGAAAATTAGAGCAAAAATACCGCAAGACTGCCGACGGGTGGCACTCAGAAGAATATGGATTTACTTTATCAGACCGACAATTAGCCTGTGCGCCCATGCACTCAAAAGCCGGACAAGAATATCTCAATCAGATGAATGCTGCAGCGAATTTTGCCTTTGCTAATCGTAGTGCTTTAGCCCACCGACTAAGAGAGGTTTTGAAATTGGAAATGGGGATTGATGGTGAAGCCAGAACATTGTATGATGTTGCCCACAATATCGCTAAAATCGAAACTCATAATTTACACGGCAAAAACTGCCAATGTGCGGTTCACCGCAAAGGTGCTACCAGAGCATTTGCTGGAGATAGTGGTAATATCGAGGGAAGTTTCCACAAGACTGGCCAACCAGTACTAGTGCCTGGTGACATGGGTACTGGATCATGGATTATGGCTGGACCACAAACCGGCCAAAACCAAGCGTTTGGCTCATCTTGCCACGGGGCAGGTAGAGCATTATCAAGAACCAAGGCCAAGAAAACTATTGATGGAAAAGCGCTAAAAAAGCGTCTTGAAGATTCCGGAATTAGAATACATGCATCAACACCGAACGTGCTTTCAGAAGAGGCCCCTGAGGCTTACAAAGATGTTGATGAAGTAATCGATTTGACTAGCCGTGCAGGTCTAGCAAGACCTGTAGTTAGAATGCGCCCCAATATTGTAATAAAAGGCTAAATCACATACAGAATTTAGTGTGTGATTGACCAGGTATAGTTGGTGCTGCACCGGTGTGCACTCCATCTGGTTCTTCACAAATAACACTCAGCAGAGTATTTACGAGCTCTTTTAGTTCGTCTACTTGTGATTGTAATTCTTTCATCCGACTTTTCATGTCTACTTTGTTTTCTAAACTGATTCCCATCATATCCCATCCAAGGAAGTTGCCTTCCTTATCCTCTTTTCAATAAAATAGCCTATTAATCTTTGAGGCTAATGGGGAACTAAAAATGCCCTTTTCCCAACTGATATATTTGACGAACCGTTATATTCATCGTGCATTTCGCTGCCTTTGCGCCACTGTGGCTTAGGGGTATAGCACCTCATTGGTAATGAGGAGGTCGCGAGTTCAAATCTCGCCAGTGGCTCCACCT
>QXXX01000075.1:0-316 GCA_009887195.1 Candidatus Poseidoniales archaeon
TAACTCCGTCTAATATTCCCCAAGATGCTATTTCTCTTATTTCGTCTACGTCTGCGGTGTCTAAGAAGAACTCCATGTAACTCTGTGTGCGTAGGCACTCTTTGAATTATCCGCTATATTTTTTTCTTGTTAACAAAACAACAATTAGGAGTATAACTAATGTGAGTAACGGAATTTGATATCCTAAATCATTATCCATATTCTGATCATCATAAGTAGACTCAGGATTCTCTATCGAAATAAAGTTATCACAATTGTCAGGAATCAAGTCATTATCCAAGTCCAAGTCATCATTAAACCCAGGACATTTATCCAG
>QXXX01000075.1:326-9492 GCA_009887195.1 Candidatus Poseidoniales archaeon
GATATTATTTGCAACCCCGTCAAAGTCAGAATCTACTAATTCATCACAAGCATCTGGAATTAAATCATTATCAATGTCGATTGTATCGTTAAATCCATTACATAAATCGTCATTGTTACTTATTCCATCATTGTCGTTATCAATAATCAAATCGCAACCATCAGGTATAGTATCTAGATCTTCATCAATAGTGTCGTTATAGCCAGGGCAAATATCGACTAGATCGTTGAACCCGTCGTTATCACTATCATCAATACATCCATCTCCATCCACATCATAAGGAATAGATTCTTGCTCAGGACATTGATCATTCCAAGTCTCAATGTAGTCAATGGTAATTAATTCTCTACCCTTCAAACCTGGATGATTTGCATCATAGCGAGTAATTTTAAACACTTTGTTACCATTTCCCTCATATATTGAATCTCCTTGATTCATGATGCCAAGATTATTCACAGGACTGATATATTTCCACACTATCTCTCCGTGGTAATTTACTTCAATGAAGGTCCCTTCTACTCCAAAGGTAATTAGAGTATTACCATTTGCTAATCGAGTACTACCCGATATTATTGGAGAGTACATATCGGTGCCAATATCCCAGGTCCATGAAAGATTCTTTGGGCCAAATGGTTGGTTGTTTTCGATAAGATACTTGCTGCCATTAACTGGAAGAGTTATTACATCAACAGAAGAGTAAGATACATTTCTACCATTCCCATTATTGAAAATCATTAGTTTTCCTTCATCAGGGTAACCATCTTCAATCCATCTGGCATCATGCTGTGAAAACAATAACTGATCACTAGAATTTCCTCTACCATAACTTTCAGGGTTGCCGTAACGATACAAAATATCGCCGCCCATGCCACTATTGCCGCCGTTGCTTCCACTTGCTTCCTCAGTGGTAGTGCTATGGTCAATGATGTATATTTCATTGGTATTTCTACATGAAAGTGCTATTTGGTCTAGCAAATAGTTGTAGTCTATTCCATTACAGTGCAACCAATTCTGTCCAGTGCCACCAAAATTTATGTCTAATAATTCAGGATGCTTTGATATATTGCCAAAATTATCCTTTGTATTATCGACATCTTGTATTGTGTGATCCCAAAAATTCCACTCCCAAACAATCTCAGCATCATCAATTCCAACTGGCTTTATTTCCAGTATCTTATCAGGCCATACAGATGATGTCCCGATTGTCTTTGATGATTCGCTGCCAAGGATTTTCCCTTTTTCCATTGCTTCTGTTGAATTTTTATATTCCCATGCAATTATCAAAATGTTTCCGTTTGGTAGTGGCTCAATGTCATGATGACTACGGTATTGGTCAGAGGAGTATGTCCAAAACCATTCTAATTCCCCACTCCAAGATATCCTTTCAAATCCACCCATACTACCTCCTGCAAGAAATTCTCCAGGCTGATTATTGCCAAGATTTACCGGTCTTAGTAAATCCCCGTTATCTAATAAGTAACTTGATAATCCAGAATAACCGTTGGGTGATGTCCAAGAGTGTACCTCTCTGCCATATTGGTCTATTAGGTAAGATGTTTCAGAAGCCATTGGAGAAAATAGCGTATAACCAGCTTGAATGTGACCATCGCAATAAATTAAGCCAATTGTCCACGTTTCATTTCTGTTAGCATCGCAGGCTTGTTGTGCTGTGTGCGAAATACTTTCTGTTTGTGTCAAATGATTGGAAAACTGTATGGTTGAAGATAGTACTAGGACCAAGCACAAGAGTATGGCTTTGCTCCTCATGGATACTCTGTAAGCACAATGGTATTCATTTCTTGCGATTAATTGCTCTAATCGCTGCAGATGCAATATGAGGTGATGATATTTCCATCAAATCAAGCATTTCATCCGCTTGACCAGATTCACCAAATCTATCTTTTACCCCAACCCTTTCTAGCGGCGTAGGAATATTTGAACTTAGATATTCTGCTACTGCTCCACCTAAACCGCCGATGATGTTGTGATCTTCTGCAGTTACAATCGCCCCGCATGTTTTTGCCATTCTTTCGATTAATTCTTCATCCAGTGGCTTGATGGTGTGCATATCAATCACGGTTGCCGAAATACCTTGGGCTGTCAATTGCTCAGCAGCCTTCATAGACTCTGAAACCATTACCCCACAAGCAATTATAGCAACATCTGTGCCCTGTTTAATTATCACACCTTTGCCAATTTCTATTTCAGATTCTCTACCGTCATACATTACTGGAGTTTTATTTCTTGCAGTTCTTGTGTATGATGGTTGAGATAAATCAGCTAATTGTATTGTTAACAACCTAGTGCTAACATCATCGCAAGGATGTAGTACTACCACGTTAGGTAGTGTTCTAAATATGGCTAGATCTTCAATCGATTGGGCAGATGAACCATCGGTTCCAGTATGGGTTCCGCCATGACTGCCACACAAGTGTACAGCGAGGTTTGGTCTGGCAACACCATTTCTCATTTGTTCGAATGCACGTTCGGTAAATATTGCAAATGTGCTGGCAAATGGTATGAACCCTGATGATGCTAATCCGGCTGCGGTCAACAACATGTTTTGTTCACCTATACCACAAGAAATTGTCCTCTCGGGATATTGCTTCCTAAAGTGTAATGATTTGGTAGATTTACCTAAATCAGCTTCCAGCACCACTACTTTTTCATTTTCTGCTAAATCTAGTAAGGCTTGGCCGTAGCCGTCTCTAGTTGCCGCCATTCTACTCAATTTACCACCTCACCGAGTTCAGCCATAGCAATGGCAAATTGTTCATCATTCGGTGCAGCACCGTGGAAAGAAGGATTGTCTTCCATGTAAGAGACCCCCTTACCTTTTACCGTATGGGCAATTAGAATTGCCGGATTATCATTGGTATTTTTCAAGAACTCCAATCCTTCTACAACTTCGTCCATATCATGTCCGTTGATTTCTTTGACAGACCAACCAAATGCTTCCCATTTTGCTGGAATATCAAACATTCTCATTTGAGTTTCACAAAAATCATCATTTTGAATTCTGTTTCTGTCTAATATTACTTTCAGGTTGCCTAATTCATGATGCTTTGCAGCCATAGCAGCTTCCCAAACACTACCTTCTTGAATTTCTCCGTCACCAATCATGACAAATATTTGTCTTTCACTATTTTTTAGGATACCCGATATTGCACATCCCATTCCAAACGACAAACCCATGCCTAGAGAACCGGCAGAAAAATCGACGCCAGGACACCACTTCATGTCAACGTGCCCTTGACAAACTCCGCCAAGTACGCGATAAGATTCAAGGTCCTGTTTTGATATAAATCCCATTTCGGCTAATATTGCGTACATTCCTGGTGAAGCATGGCCTTTTGAAAGAATAAATCTATCTCTATCTTCCCAATCTGGGGAATCAGGTTTGACTCTCAAATAATTGGCATATAGTGCCGCAATTAAATCAATTTCAGAAAGTGAACCTCCTGGGTGACCGGCTTGAGCCCTATACACCATTTTCACTATCTCTACACGGCATTTTCTTGCTAGTTCTTGAAGTTCTGTTGACGACATTGACATAGTACGACCAAATATTGGTCAATCAAGACATCCTTTGATGGTTGTGTATGAAAATTTACTACGATTTTCCAATTTTCATCATGTTGACAACTTTCTTTAAAACATCCTTTAGCACAGTATAAAACTCAGTTAACAAGTTGCCATGGTTAGGTAATGAACGTGTTGCAAGCCATATGAATACCAAGGTAAACCAACCAAAGAACATTAATGATAAAGAATTGTTCAAAGTTCCAGTACTAAATATAGCAGCAAGGTCAATTTCTAAGACAATCAATAGGGCCACAAGTACTCCAAGTATCGATTCACCAGCAATAAATCCTGCACCGATCAATACACCCCTATTTTCCACATCTTTAGCAGCACTTATCGCTGCTTTAGATGGTTCATCCCTAAGTTCACCATCAATCCTTAAATGCGCACTTCTAAAAGCAAAATATGATAAAATTCCACCAAGCATAATTGGTACTGATAAACTTAGAGGGAGATATATTCCAATTGCTACACTCATTACCGGCATTTTAAGCCATATCAAAACGCATGCAATTACTACGCCAAGTAGAATCATTTGTACATTCATATCTCCGACAAATGCCCCTCTAACAATATCACCGATTAATTCCGCTTGAGGTGCCAGTAAGGCATTGTCACAATTTCTACCAGTTTGAGCAGCTTCTCTAAGACAAGCGGTCTTAGTAATGCCAAAAGCATCGTGTAATAACTTTAAAGTTGGCCCAATCACCAGAGCTCCAGTTATCACTCCAATTATTTCAGCAGTTTGTTGAACCTTTGGTGTTGCACCAACCATGTGACCGGTTTTTAAATCCTGCATAACATCTCCAGCAATTGCCGCTGAGGAGGCAACAATTGACGCGATTAGCATAGTTGACAGCATCAGGGTTGGAGTGGAAAGACCAAGCATTAGATCTCCAATAACCCAGACCAGCGCCACAGTGAATAACAGCGTGGCAATTGTCATTCCCGATACTGGGGAGTTTGATGAACCTACAACACCTGCAATGTAGCCAGCAACTGCAGCGAAAAAGAATGCTGCAACGGCTAAAAATGCAGCTCCTGCTAAAGCCAATATCAAAGATTCAGTTTGCCACCAGTAAAATAACATAGTCACAAGTACAATAACGCCGCAAAATGACAATACAAAATTCATTGGAAGGTCAATTTCAGTTCTCAGTAACTCTTCATCTTTATTTGTTGATGGCTTGATGGCTTTAGAAATACCATTCATGATACTCTTACGCATTGACCATAGTGTGTAGAGCCCTCCAACAACCATTGCCCCGACTCCAGCATAACGAATCTGAGTTGCCCAAAGATTCTTGAATTGGTCTAATGTTGACGCTTCAGGACCCCATCCATTGATTAGACCATACAAAGGTGTTAAAATACCGAAACCAAGAACTCCACCAAGGAATATGAATGAAGCAATTCTTATGCCAACAATGTATCCTACCGATAGCAAAGCGACTGATAAGTCCACGCCAGCATAGAGTTTTGTTCCGATAAAATCAACCACTACTTCTACAGTATGGTGGGTGGCTTGGAACCCTTTCACTACTAGACCATATATTGCTCCAATTCCTAAGGCATACAGAATCGCTTGGGAACCTTCTCCACCTTCTTCTCCTGCGACTAGAACTTCACGGCAAGCCACTCCTTCTGGATAAGGCAACGCTTCTTCAACGATGAACAATCTTCTGAGTGCTATGGTAAACATCGTACCCATTAATCCACCAAGCAGGGCAATAATCGTAGTTTCTAGTAGTTGAATCTCATCCCAAAGATTTGGTATTACTAACAATGCAGGTACGGTAAATATGATTCCGGCCGCCAAGGACTCACCTGCACTTGCCATAGTTTGTACGGCGTTATTTTCTAGAATAGTCACTTCTTTGAACAGCGAACGAAGAATAATCATGGACATGACTGCTGCTGGAATACTTGCTGAAACGGTCATACCTGCGTACAATCCTAAATACGCATTGGCTGCGGTCATTAAAATCCCGAGAAGAATACCGACCACGACAACTCTAACAGTCAATTCTAGTGGTGATTCTGATGCCGGAATGTATGGCTCACCGTGCACTGACATGGCTCGGCTAAATATTTCTGATTGTTGAAAACATCGCTTATTTTACTGGGATAACCACCATCATAATGATAAGTTGTGTAATCGTGGTTTCGAAACGGTAGGGCTTATTTTGGACGAAAATCACCATTCTATGTCGACAGATGATGTCATGAAAAAATTTGAAGTTAACCGTTCAGGGTTAACTGAATCAGAGGTCCTCAAAAGACGAAATATTCACGGGGAAAATAAATTATCTGAGCCTGACAGAGTTCCAGGCTGGAGGAGATTTTTATCACAATATAATGATCCGTTAAACTACTTACTTATCGGTGCAGCAATAGTTGCTTTACTAATTCATCCCGATGAACCAGGTGATGCTATTTTCATCTTCATGGTCTTAACTGCTAATGCATACTTTGGCTATTGGCAGGAAGGTCAAGCAGAACAAGCTATGGATTCATTGAAAAAAATGTCTATTTCACAATGTGTCGTTGTAAGAGATAAGACTGACATTGAAATTCCTACTCAAGAATTGGTTCCAGGGGATATCGTCAATTTGTATGAGGGTTTGAAGGTCCCCGCAGACATTCGAATCTTAGATTCTTATCAGTGCAAAATAGATGAATCAGCCTTAACTGGAGAATCTTTGACTGTTCAGAAAAACCCTGCATCCCTAGATATTACAACTCTGTTGGCTGATCGTAAAAACATGGCATTCATGGGCACATGTGTCGCATCTGGCAGGGCTATTGGGATCGTGGTGGCAACGGGGATGAACACCCAGCTAGGCAGGATTGCTAGTGATATTGCTGGGTCAGAAACTCCAAAAACTCCACTAGAATTAAAGTTAGAATCACTTGGCAAATTTTTGGGCTTCATTGCCCTAATAGTCGCATTTTTACTTGTTTCCATCGAAATGATCATCGCTTATGGCGAGGCTGATACAGATATTTGGGAAGCAGCAGTCGATCAGTTCATAATCGCTATTGCCATATTTGTCGCAATTGTGCCAGAAGGTCTGCCCATTATACTAGTGATAACTCTCGCACTCGGTATGCGTAATATGGCCCAACACAAGGCGATAATTCGTCGAATGAAGGCTGTAGAAACACTTGGCTCAACAACAGTAATTTGTTCAGATAAAACTGGTACTTTAACTAAGAATCAAATGACTGCTCGTCAAATATCTACTACTGAAGGTAATTTCCAAATTACTGGAGAGGGATTTAAACCTAAAGGTGAGGTTTTGTTTGAAGGTAAACCGCTTGGTGACGATGGATTCTCGCAACACCAAAACAATCTTGGTTTTAGACTTGCAGCAGCCTGTTTGAGTCTTTGCCATAATTCAACAATATCTAAAATTGATGGTCAATGGGAGGCACTTGGCGACCCCACGGATTCAGCATGTGCAGTAGCAGGTTGGAAAATTAATGGAGATGTCCAAAAGTTTGCCCAAAGACATAGCAGAATACATGAATTCTTCTTCGACACTAAACGTAAAAGAATGTCTGTCATACACGAATATGAAGGTGAAAAGTGGATATTTTCTAAAGGTGGTGCTGGTGGGTTTATCGATTTGGTAGATTGGAAAATTAAAGATGATGAAATAGTCCCTATTGAAGAATCAGATTTCAGTATTGCAGAATCTGCTAACAAAGAGATGGCTAGCAAAGCCATGCGAGTTTTGGCATTATGTGCTCGTAGATTAGATGATGGTGAAGATATCTACAATGTTGAGAAGATTGAATCAGGATTAATTTTCCTTGGTTTAGTTGGTATAATGGACCCACCTAGGCCAGAAGTAAAAGATGCTATTGCGATTTGCCAAAAAGCTGGCATTAAAGTCAAAATGATTACTGGGGATCAACAATTTACTGCAACAGCAATTGGTAAAGAATTAGGCATTACCGATGGTGGTATACCTGCAGTTAACGGGAGTTCAATTACCAAATTTACTGATGCAGAAATGGATGAGGCAGCAGCTAATTCAACAATATTCTCTCGTGTTGCACCAGATCAAAAAATGCGCATTGTAAGTTCTTTACAAAGCCAGGGAGAAATTGTCGCTATGACTGGAGATGGAGTAAATGATGCTCCTGCATTATCAAGGGCTAATATTGGAATTGCCATGGGTATATCAGGCACTGATGTTGCTAAGGATGCTGCAGATATGGTTTTGCAAGACGACAACTTCGCTAACATAGTCCATGCCGTTGAAGAGGGTAGAAAAATCTATCAAAACATACGTAATTTTGTGAGATATCAAGTTTCTACTAACGTGGCAGCAGTTTCCTTGATAGTGATCTCAACACTGATATTTGGATGGAATTTGCCACTTACAGCAACTCAAATTTTGGTGATAAATATCCTAATGGACGGCCCACCCGCGGTGGCTCTTGGAGTAGAGAAAAAGCATGGGAATGTCATGAGTAGACCTCCAAGACCAGTCAACGAAGGTTTACCCAGTAAGAGCGATATTTGGTTGATATTTTACCTTGGTTCAGTTATGGTGATTGGAACATTACTGGTATTTTTCCTCGCAGGAGGCGGTATAGAAACTTGTAACGGCTTACCACTTGCGGATGAGAATAATTTGCCATTTGATAAGGCAGCATGTGATTCTGGTGACCCTGATGCAATAGCCGAATGGTCAAATTATGCCGACGATAGATTTGTTCATGCACAAACAATGACTCTTTCTGTATTCATAATGTTTCAGCTGTTTAATGTAATGAATTGTCGGTCGCAAGAAGAGAGTATATTTTCTCTGGGTGCTTTTTCAAACAAAGCTATCAATATTGCCTTTTTAGCATCCTTTGGACTGTTACTTTTCTTTGTACAATTAGCCGATATAAGTATCCCAATTATTGGAATTGAGATAGGGGGGTTGCTATCTACTAAAGTACTCTCAAGCAGCGATTGGTTCATAATTATAGCAGTATCGTTTTCAGTCCTAGTTATTGAAGAATTTAGAAAATTCATCGTTAATTCAAAACTTTTTGCTATCAAAAATATACCTTAGATGATGTACATATATATTTGAAGTATGGGATTAACCGAGGAGCATGACTGAGTGGTCAGCATCAATACAAAATGCTGGAAGTGCTGCAAATTGGCAAGAAAAACTCAGTATTTCTCTATCGGACAAGCAATGGTCCAAAATAATCGAACCGATTGCCAATAAACTTGCAAACGGCGACAGACTTAGTATCGATGACGGTTTGATACTCTACAACCACAGTAACCTCAGCGAAGTTGGCATGCTTGCAAGTATTGTTAAACACTCTAGGTTTGACAAGAACGTATTTTTCAACTCTAATGTTCACATTAATCAAACCAATATCTGTGTTCTTGCGTGCCGTTTTTGTGCGTTTAGAAGGAGTAAAAAGCAATCAGATGCATATGCGTTGACCATAGAAGAATACATCAAAGAAATGGACAAGTTTGCTGAACATATCGATGAGGTACATTCAGTTGGCGGTCTGCATCCAGACTGGGATATTGAATTTTATGTTAGTTTAATTA
>QXXX01000076.1 GCA_009887195.1 Candidatus Poseidoniales archaeon
TTTGTTCACAAAGCGAGCCATATCAAGGCTCTGAATATCTTCAGGTTTCATGGACTAGTGACCTAGATGGCAGATTGTCTTCGACCAATCAAGAAGGATTGTTCTATCAAGCCAGACTCAGTAGTGGTATACATACCATAACATTAGAAATTGATGATGGCATCAACCCTTCTGTGACTGATACAACAACTATCCAAGTTAGTAAATCAGCACCTGTTTTATCATTAGCAACGCCAGATTTTACTAAAACCTTCAAATCATCAGAATTCATCTTTTGGAATGCGGTTAATTCACTAGATTATGATGGAGACAACTTTGTCATGAGTGTAAGGAGTGACAAATTAACCGAGCCAATATTACTAGATGTTGACTCTAGTATAACTCACATGACTCAACTAAGTGCTGGGACACATAATATTGAAATTACTCTCACCGATGATGATGGAATGGTTAGAACAGAATTCTTTGAATTGGTAGTAGAACCATCAGCGCCAGAAGTAGTAATCATCAACCCTGTTGAAGGACAATCCTTCACTGGTGGAATTGCTATAATTCTTGAAGAAGAATCAACAGATGCTGACTTTGATATCACATTTAGGCAATGGAAAATTCTTGATAAGTCAAATGGTGAGATAGTTGAGACATTGGGCGGTAGTACCGAATCAATTATTCTAAGTCCCGGGGAATATCTCATAGAGTTAACCGTTAGAGATAGTCTACTAAACACAGAGGTGGTTTCAAGAAATATACGGGTTGAGAAAACCGATCCAGTTCTCGATGAGCAGTCTATCCTAGTAATTCCAGGAGAACTCACGACTAATCAGTTAGTAGATCTACAAGTTAGCGTCGCGTTATCTGACCCTGATGGAACAACTCAAGACGTACAAGCAACAATAATCCATGGAATCCAAGTTTGGGATTTCGCACTCGAAGACTTAGATGGAGATGGTATATGGACCGGTTCAGTTGAAGTCAATCCAGATAAATCAGGCCGACCGAGTCTGAAAATTATTGCTAGAGACGGACTGGGTGATAGTGCAACAGTAAGCCAGGTTTCTAAAACAATTGTCGTAAATGATGCTGATTCTACCAGCAGTAATGCGCCTCTAATTGTTGCTGGGGTTGGCATGTTATCATTAATTTTGATTACCCTAATCATAGCAAGGGTCAGAAAGAATAGATTAGAAGGTGACTTAATCGAGTCTTGGGACACTTTCAAACAACCGTCTGCTGCTAAAGAATATCCAGCTGTTGAACAAGGCGATGTCGAACAAACAACTGAGATAGTTAATGACTTATGGTCACAATTAGAACAAGAAGAAGGCTTGAATTAATCACTGTTCAGGCAAATCCTTGTTTATTGAATCAGGATTTGAATCCCTTCCGCCCCAGGGGGTTTTTGTACGATTCATACCGATTCTCTTGGCAAATAAGAATTTGAAATTCTTCCACCCGTCACCCCATGTATGGATCTCAGCATCACCAACACGTGGCCGGTATGGTACTGAGATTTCTATCGCTTTTTCTTTCCCAATATGTTTTCTTGCTAACAGTTTAATCTCTTCTGATAGCGGCATTCCATCATTGGTTGGCCGCATTTTATGGTTGTCAAAAATAGACTTTCTAAACACCCACATTCCAGATTGTGAATCTTTGATTCCATAACCAAACAACAGTCTGGCAGTGAAAGAGAGCGCCCAGTTACCAAATCCATGCAATCCAGACATTGAACCATCTTCAGCCAAGGATAAACGGTCGCAAGTGATGTATTCTAAATTTTCATCCAGTAGTCTTTTTACTAATTTTGGTACCAATTCTGCTGGGTAAGTGCAGTCTGCATCCATTGTAACAATGATGTCGTGACTAGCGATATCAAAGCCAGTTCGGTATGCTCTACCATAACCTCTTCTGTCCTCTAAATGCACTCTTGCTCCTTTTTTCAAAGCCAACTCTCTAGTTTTATCAGAAGAGTTACCGTCTACTACAAGAATTTCTAATTTTTTGCACCAACCAGTTGGTATTGAATCGATAGTTGGCTCGATAGCCTCCTCTTCATTACGCGTTGGGAGGATGACAGTGACAGTCGTGGGTAGGATATCGCCCATAAAACGGCGGGTAGATTTACTGTTTTGAAGTCATTGGATAGATAATTCACCTCAATTTCTTCCATTAGTGGTCAATATTCAAACGCCAATCCCTCATCGCAGTAATAATGCACATAGTGATGATTGCTGGCGAGTACCCCCCAAGATGGGGTGGTATTGGTTCGGTTGTCTACCATCTTGCTGGCCATTTAGCATCATTTGGCCATTCTGTGACGATCATTACTAGAAGTCATAATGGCCGTGGACCGGCACAATCCGGCGTGTCGATTGTCGAGGTCTCATGGCTCAAATTACCAATGACATTTACTCGTTCTTATGCTAAAAATGCACTCAAAGCGCTAAAATCTATTCATCGTGAAGACTCTGTGGATGTAATCCATATCCATCTTCCACTGGCGTCTTTTTCAGCCAAGGAATTTAAGTTTATGAAAGAGCATATCGCTCCAGTCTGCTCATCACTTCATGGGTCTTGGCTTGGAGAAAAGCAGGGGGTAATTCGGGCTGCAAAGGCTGGTGAGTCAGCCACCTGGCTTAATCCAAATGATTTAGCGATAAGATTAACGGCAAAATGGTACGCCAAATATGAGAAAGCAGGTTTGCTTAATTCTTCAATTAGCGTAGCCAACTCAAAGTCTACTCTGCAAGAATTTAGCAATTGGTATAGTCCAGACCAAGAATTTAACGCTGAGGTAGAGTTATGGGGATGTGATCATAAAGTGTTTCGTCCATCTAATATCGACAATGAAGAGGAACAATTAGCTCATGAAAAAATTCGGCATGAGTACATTTGTGACGATGAAGCAGCATTATCTCATGACATTTATACTAACACTCCAATGTTGTTAGCTGTAGGCCGTTTAGTCGCTAGAAAAGGCTACATGACTTTGCTAAGATCAATGCCAAAAATAATTGCCGAAAACCCAGGGGCAAAACTGGTGATTATTGGCAGAGGGCATATGAAAAAGAAATTACTCAAGGTGGCTAAAAAGTTAGCAATCAGTGATTCTGTATTCATTAAAAGTGGTATGTCATTTGAAGATTTGGCACAACATTTCCGCAGCGCTAATTTAGTAATCTATCCATCCTATTATGAAGGTCAAGGATTAATTCCATTAGAGGCATTATCGAGTGGCACGCCAGTGGTCACAGTAGATCAAGCGCCCCTTACCGAGATGATTGATACAACGGTTGGCAGACTTTTCAAAACAGGAGATTCTGATGATTTAGCAAAACAAGTCAATGCATTACTTGCTGATAAGCCCGCACTCGAATCATTGAGTGTGGCGGGTCGAGAGAGAATACTTGCGAATTATACCTATGAGCACAATGCAACAAAATTCATCCAAATATACGAGTCAATAATAAAATAACACCATTTTGATTACTAATGCACAGAATTTAGTTGAAGATGCATATATTCCTTGTCAAATGATGTGAAAATTACCGTTTAGGGTTTTTTTTTCATATCAAAACGGGTTTTATCAGCCTGATATTAACAGGCGGCTATTTCATAGATGATATCGCAATGGCTATACATGGTCGCACAGCGATTCATAGTGGTATGTTTGGCCGCGCTATTGTTAGGCTTCATGCCTACCACTTCTGCGGATGATAGTCTGCAGAGTGCCAATACTCTAATCGAAGGTGTTTCAGCATCAGGTCAAGTATGTTATGATGACGGATGCTCTCCAAATGACGAAATTGATTGGTGGCGAGTTTATGCATTCAAGGGTGATATAGTCAGTATTTCATTTTCTGGAACGTTACCAAATCCTGATTGGTTATGCTTTTGGGGTGATGGATGGGAAGGGGATTATTCAATCCATGACGCAGGCGGAGGACAAATTGCATCTCTAGCATTGAGTGATGATAATCCAACTGGTACTTTGAGCAAAACCATGAACACAGCAGATTGGGTTTATGTTAAAATAAAAGGCAAAGACAGTTATTGTAACGACGCCATTGATTATACTTTGACGGCCTCAATTGATTCTGGCGACCGAGATACCGATGAGGACGGATACATCGACACCGAAGATTCCTGCGACAATACCCCGGGAACCTCGGTCTACGACCGGAAAGGGTGTGTTGATTCAGACTCTGATGGCTATTCTGACCCTGAAGTGGGCTGGGGACCAAATAATGGGGCAGATGCATTTCCTTACCAACCAACCCAGTGGCAAGACTCCGACAATGATGGTTTTGGTGATAATTTAGACGGCTATCAAGGTGACTTTTGCACCTACAATTCTGGTGGTTCATACAATGACAGATATGGTTGCTTAGATTCAGATGGTGACGGCTTTTCAGACCCCGACCCTGGTGGCTTGTATGGGGTCAGTGAGTGGTTTGCTCATCCAGTTGGCTTAGGTGATGCCTTCCCACTCGACAATACTCAATGGACAGATACGGACGGGGACGGTTATGGAGATAATTGGGAAGACCCTATGTGGAACCAAACTCACATTGCTTGGGGCATCGGGCAATGGCTAGAAACTGCCACTGAGCCTGATGCATGCCCGTTTATCACTGGTTCATCATCTTCTGATAGATTCGGTTGTACCGATACAGACGGCGACTCATACTCAGATGGAGATGAGAATTGGACCATGTACAACGGCTCAGATGCTTTTCCACTTGAACCGACTCAGTGGCAAGATTCAGATTACGATGGATGGGGCGACAACCAGTCTTTCGGGGCACAACGTATCGATGATTTCCCAGACAACCCGACTCAATGGCGCGACACTGACAAAGATGGTTGGGGCGACAACCAGACCTATGGAGCTTCACAGATAGATGATTTCCCATTAGTTCCATCACAATATCTCGATACAGATAATGATGGTTATGGAGACAACCAAAGCGGCTTTGAAGGCGATGTTTGTATTTACTCCACGCCAGAAGAAGTTGAATCCGGATGGATTTCAAGTTTTGACCGTCTTGGATGTCGGGATATTGACAAAGACGGTTACTCTGACCCGACCAGTGATTGGATTGCCCATCCAGATGGTTTTGCTGATGCCTTCCCTGATGAGGTAAGTCAGTGGTACGATACAGATTCTGACGGCTATGGCGATAATACCGAATATTTTGATGGTCAAACTTGGCGCGAATCATTCCGTGGCGATAGTTGTAAAACCACGGTTGGATATTCGACATTTGATAGATGGGGATGTCCAGATGCCGATGGTGACGGATGGTCGGATACTACTCCAAATTGGCTGGCAAGTCCAGGAGGCAACGGCGATGCATGGCCCCTTGATCCAACTCAATGGCATGACAAAGATGGTGACGGTCGTGGTGATAATCCTCAAGGTACAACCGCTGATGTCTGTCCAGACAATGCTGGTACATCTGTTGGGCCTGTAGAAGGTGGAGATAGATGGGGCTGCATCGATACTGATGGTGATGGTTGGTCAGATTTAGGTGACGCATTTATTCATGAACCTACGCAATGGCGAGACAGTGACGGTGATGGTTTTGGTGATGCTGCCGATGGCAATCAAGGCGATGCCTGTCCAGATTCAAGAGGGACCTCATTGATGGACCGATTGGGTTGTCGAGATACCGATGGTGATGGTTGGTCAGACCCGGCCGAAAACTGGCCGTCTCATCCATTTGGATTAGCAGACTCATTCCCTAACGAAGCCTTACAATGGCGTGATACTGACGGGGATGGCTATGGAGATGTTTCTCTTGGTGCAATGCGTGATGATTGTCCAAATGATGCTGGAGATTCAACAAGGGATCTCCAAGGTTGTCCCGACAATAACGGCGATGGATGGTCTAATGATTATGGTGAATTCAAAGCTGCTATTGCCATTATGGGTGAGGACCCAGCAGCTTCTTGGCTTACATATCTAGTGATTGGTTTAGGATTTATTCTTGGAGCCTCAATCGCCTTAGTAGTCAAAATGGGTCGCGAAGAAGAGGACCTTAATGAGGAGCAATTATTTGATGAAAAACAACATATTGATTTCACATCGAACCTTGCTCAACCTGGCGGTTTAGGGATGATTCCACTAGCTGAATTGCCACCAATACCACTCGACAATACGACGGTTCAACAGCAGGATGACATTACTGGAGGTGAGAATAATGAATAATCAAAAAGTTTCGCTTATCTCAATTTTTATCATAATGTTCGCATCTTTTGCTACAGTAATAATTACTCCAAATGTGCAAGGTGAGGAAACAGAACAAGACCCGTTAGCAGACGCTGGAATTAGTTTAGTCGCTTTGAGAAATGATACATTAGACACCAATCAAGATGGCGATACCGATGCCATTCGAGTAGTCATAGTAGTCAGTACAGACAAAGAAAGTATGAACCTAGAACTTCGGTTAATCGGTGAGCACAAAGACAAAGAAGTGATGGAAGTATTACAATTTTCATTTAGCGGTCAATCCAATGCGAGTTTAGTTTATGATGCATGGGCTACAGGAGAACATGAACTTAAATTACAAATTGTCGATCAAGATGGCAATATAATCACTACACTAGATTTACCTACCTATGTATTAAAACCAGCCTTACAAACTCCAAGAATAATACTAGCTCTAAATGCTCCTCAAAATATTGAAACCGGCGACGAATGCACCATATCTAGGGTGTTTGCAGATGAAACTGGTCCACGTTATGGTGCAACCGGAGTAAGAACTTTCTCAGGTGCACCCTTTACCGTTCTTGATGCCCAAGACGCCTTAGATTGTTCTCATTGGCCGGCTGGCGATTATATTTTGAAGGAAGCGTACAGGAATGATTTAGGCCAGACCACTGAAGATTGGCTTAATTTGACAATTCATAACCGGCCAGCACCTGAATTTACCCTCTCAACATCCGGCAATGGCAATACTACAGAGACTGGATGTGCAATAACAATGCTCCAATTTGATGAAACAATTGATTTCTCAGAGTTTCAAAAGATTTGGCGTATTCAAGGTGCTGAAGTAGTAAGTGATATTGGACATCAGTTTGATTGCTCATCTTTACCAGCAGGAGTACATCTGATTTCTCTAGAGGTAATCAACAATGAATTAATTAGTGCAATTGAAGCGGTAAATCTGGTAAGATTGCCCGGTGGTGAACTTACCGATGAGGAGAAATCCTCCGCGCCTTCACGGTCCTATGGAGAAGATACTGCCACAGAATCGGTCGGATGGATTTCTATCGGCGTGTTAGGTTTGGTAATCACTCTCCTTTCGTACCTGATATTAGTTAGAGTAAAAGATGATGATGAACAGTTACCTATGCGTGATTTAGGCCCTGCTCCAATGATTTTGTCGGATGGTTCTCCAGACTCTGAAGGATTTCCTACAACTACAGATGATGAAGGTGTCTTGTGGCGTCAACATCCAGATGGTAATCATGATTGGTGGGACACAGAATTACGTATTTGGGTTAGGTGGTGAGCCTCTTGCAAATTCTAGGGTTTAGTTTGGTAGAGTCTATTTTGATCATAGTAACATTAATCTTAGCATCAATTTCTATGAGATTATTCTACGTTTGGTACACTAGAATTAGGCCTCGCAAACCAAGTACAAATTCGGATTGGAATACTGATTGTGAATTTCAATCCTCTGCTATAATCGAAGAACACCACATAACCTTTTCAAAAGTTAGAAATTTTACCTGGCGCACAACTAGGGACAGAGACGAAGAATGGGACGAAAATGTAAAGTTCGATGTAAGAGAAATCAAGGATGTATGGTTTATAGTTGACCATTTTCACAAAATACACGGCTTAGCACACACCTTTCTGAGTGTGGAATTTAACGATGGACGCTGTATTTCGTTTTCTTTTGAGGCACGGCGAGAAAAAGGTGTGCGGTATCATCCCTGGAAAGGTATGTGGCGAGCATATGAACTATACTTGCTAGTTGGATATGAGAAAGATTTACTCGGTCTTAGAACAAATGCTAGAGGCAACAAAGATTACTTGTTTAGAGCCGTAACTCCACCTGGTAAAGATCGCCAACTACTAATGGCAATAGGGCAAAAGATGAATCAGTTAACTAAAAACGCAGAGTGGTACCACTCATTATTTACCACATGTAACACCTCTATTGTTGAAGTTGTCAATCAAATAACTCCAGGCCGTATACCGTTTGTATGGCGCAATTTCCTTCCCGGTTATACGCCAAAAGCAGCATTCAAGTTGGGCTTAATCGAAGATTGGGGAGGTTTAGAGAATACCTTGGAACTAGCCAGAGTTGACGAACTGGCTAAATCATGGAATGAAACTGATGATTACAGTGAATTTATTAGGCGAAAGATGCCAACCTCACCGGTCAATGAAGGCTAGTAGCGAACCATTCTCACAGTGAATTGATAGCTCTTCTTCTGTTGTGATATTATGCAATCCCATAGTTGATGGAGATATGTCATGATTATTCAATTCCCATTTTGCTCCTTTGATGGTGACTTTCACCGCCTGGCCAATACTAAACAACGAAAAAGATACTCCGGGATTAGATTTGTGATGAAGTGGACTTGACTTGCTAACCGCGATTACTATTGCGTCATTCAGGTGAAGTGTCACAGGTAGTTCATGTTCTAACAAAGCAAAGTAATTGGCCATTTGATGGTCTGGTTTACCACCATCAACCCCGATAATATCAATCTTGTTAACAGAGAGGTTTTGACAAAACCTCAGTGCTTTACTCAGATCGTTACTTTGTTGTTCATCAACTTTGACAATTTGGACTCCGTCTTGTTCTGCGCGTGCCAAATCTTGGTTGGTGATACTATCTAGGTCGCCGATTAGAAAATCTACTGCAACATTATGTTCATAACAATCCGAAATCGCCCCATCACAAGCGATTATAGTGTCAGCAGATTGTATTAATTCATGCCATTTTGGCAAGTATTTTTGTTTAGCATTTCCAATGATTAACACTCTTGACATAATCCAAGGCAAGTAGTCAAGGTTTGTCAATACTGTGACATAACTAATTTGCTGACCCCCTACGGGGGTCATGGGATATCTTAGACAATGGTTTTGAACCATCAATGCGTCAGTTGTGTATGGCGAGTGATTCAACACACGAAAACTCGCTGAAGGCTTCGATAATCGTTTTATTAATGATTTTTCAGATAATGTCTCTCACTAGTGCTCAATTCAACACAGTTCCACAATCCGAATTGACTACAGATAATCCTGTTCAAAGTAGTCAAAGTGTGGGGGATTTGGCTCTTGACTTTGGTAGTGAAATCGCCGGCCAGTACATTGATTACCCGGGGGCTGAAAATGTTAAAGTCATGTATGAATCTGAACTTGATATTTATCATGATTTTCT
>QXXX01000077.1:0-282 GCA_009887195.1 Candidatus Poseidoniales archaeon
AGGTGATAGGGAACACAGTTCTTCCGTTATCAGAGGGCAAACAAACTCCGTATTGAGAATTATATTCTTCATACGAATTACAAAGGATGTCGGCAAAATTTTGCATATAAGAGCCATCATTAATTAGCGCTTTAGATGGTTCAGCATCAAATGTACCAACAAAAGCACTAACTCTTATCTTTCCTGCAGGTGCAGTGAAAGACCAGTCACCATTTTCATCCGCATCTGTGTAACCAATTGGAATCCAATAAGTATCGGCGTCTAGGTCTTCAGCCCCTTCAC
>QXXX01000077.1:292-8878 GCA_009887195.1 Candidatus Poseidoniales archaeon
GCAGCACCAGAATAATATTTCATTACCTTTACAAAGGTGTTAGCAGCGAAGGTCGTATCATTTGCGTCTTCGCTGTACCAGTTAGATATGACAAAGTGATTCATCATAGCCCCAGGCATTGGGACTGCATTTTGCAATATTGACCCAGGAGAACCAGTTTGTCTAAAGTGTTGGGCTGGTTGAGGGTTGGAGAAAGCAGTGTCTACACCTAGCGAAGATGCACCATATCCAACGTAAGTTCTTGCCAGCATTGTTTCAAAGAACGCAGCATTGTGATCTACTCTTACATCTTGGACTAGCAGCGGATCGATTTCTAATCCTGCTTGTTGGTCAAGGAAATCGTTTACCATTGCTTCATCGACTTCTTCTCTTGTCATCTCAAAGTTTCTGTCTCCTCGAGATGTCTCATAAGTTTCATCCATGAAAGTTGAGATGTCTTGGCCGCTCAAGATAGTTGGAGCACCAAAGATTCCCATTGGTTGTTCACCATTGTATGCTGCATCAGCAGTATAACGACCAGCCTTGGGGTACAATCGATTATCGATAGCGAAGTATCTAATCTCGTGGTCTCTTTCTATCATATCACCTGGTAGACCTTCATAGTCTTGGACTTTGTAGTACTCTTCCATGCCAATTAAGTCATCATACAGATTGACTATTTCTGATTCAGTCATAATATCGTTTAACAACTGAACTGTTAACGCTAATCTGGTATTTGCTCGGTGAATGTGCGTAGATACTGAATCAAACTCATCCCTCAAATCGCTGGTATACCAATAATCTCCAAATATGTAGTGAGTAGTTTCGTAATTAGTTTCTTGCCCTGATCTGACATTGTTGTTGAATGTCACATTGGCATCTGAAAAATCACTCCAATCTCCATCCACACATGAAGTAGAGACTTCTGGGTCACAATCTAATCTATCACCGTCTTGGTATAATCTATAGTAAAGGGTGCTTGTGTCAGCAATCCCGTCAACTCGATGATAACCACTAGCCATTACATTGTGGCTATTTTCTTGGATTTGAGATGCCTCATTGGTTTGGATGACGGTGAAAGCATAGTCATCAATTATCTCACGCATATTATCGTTGTCGCGCTCTTCTTGAATGGTTTCAAACAAGTCGTATTGATCTGACCCCATATGGTTTTCAACAGTGTTGGCAAACCCTGAAGTCAATTCATAGTCACCAGTGTTAAGTTGGGTATATCTCAAATCGCCTGTTGCTAATTGCCAAGTAAACATAGAGATAAGATCGGCTTGATTTCTAGCCAGTAACATATTACCTGTAGCTGGAATGCCAGATTGGAAGTTATCTGAAACGGATGGGTGCTCACCGGTATCAAGAGCTTGGAAACCATAATCCCACCAGGAAACAAAGGCTGGCTTTTGTGAATATGGCATCTGGGCGTCCTGTTGCGTCATCCAATCATAGGCACTATTCCAGCCGTAATCGTTGAATCCAGAACCAAAAGAGCCCAGATACCAATTACCAGAATACGCACTACTATCTAAAACTGAAAATCCTGCTAATTCCCATCTAAGGGCGTCTGGGATGATGTTGTAGATGTTTTCATCAATATTATCCTCACCTTCATCGGAACCAGGAATTGCAGCATCTAGACCGTAAGTGAATTGTTGTCCACCAACTAGTAAGATGATTAGCAAAATAGCAGAAAAGGAAGGAGTCTTCCATACGGCTCTTCTAGCACCTGCAATTCTATCTGCAGGGGTTCTGATTCCGAATTTTTTCCATGCTTTAACAAGGCCCCGGAAATTGGCTTTATCCCACAAAGCGACTATTCCCCAAGCACCTAGTACTGCTACTGCAGGTGTTGCGTTGAACATGAATCTTGCAGCGGTCCAAGACATGTAGGAAGCAGTGAAAATCCATATTCCAAAGAATAGGTGAGTCTGATTCTTGTTTCTAAAAGTAGACCAAAGTGCATAGAATCCCATAGCCAACGCAAGTACCAGTACTATCGGTCCTAATTGAGCGAATAACTGTCCTCGGTCAGGTGCATTAGCCTCTGCAACAGTTCCAAAAATCTTGGTCTTGGTGAAATATCCGCTCCCAGTAAAGAGTACATCCCAAGCATTACTGTATTCTAATTGCTTCATGATGAATAGTATGATGAAGAATACTGTTGCTGCCACGAATAAGGTTCCCAGAACTAACAACCATGGTTTATCTCTAAATCCAGTGGTAACATAAGCGATGGCAACTGTAAATCCTAGCACAAACAAGAACGGTTGTAATCCAGTTCCATCAAGAACTAGATTCATTTGTGGATGAGCATAGAACGGTAGCGCCATTAGAAGGTTGGCTAACAACATTGTTAAGAACAATGCATTGAGCGAAGTTGAGTCCTTTCTGCGGAACATGTTGAGAGCTACTTGAGCGAAGTAAGCCAAGAAAAGTATGCTTGGCCCGACTACGAATCCTTTCCAGGCCAAAGAAGCGATACCAAAGGAAACACCGGCAAGTACGGCAAATGCCATAGCAGGCCTACGTTCTCTTGCTATTACTGCATAAGAGTTCAAAATCGATGTGATTTTTGGCGAAGAGGTTCTAGTTAAACGATCATTACTAGAATATTTGATGGCTTTGAACCAGAACATGAATCCCATTGAAATGAATAACATAACAAATGCATCGTGGTCTGCAAGCGCCCAAGTCGAATGAGAAACGTGAGCTGGCATGAAAGCAATTAACCAAGCAGCAACTACGGCAGTAGACTTACCGAAGTTGTCCTTGGCGATTGTAGCGATAGGGAATATGGTAAGTGCACCGTAAATTGCTGGCAGACCTAATATTGCGTACCAAACAGCATCGTCACCAAGCATTGGTTCTAGAATCATTGCAAGAAGAGCAATAGACCAAGTAAACAACGGAGGACGTGGATTGACGCCACCAAGTGGATAAGCACGATCTGCGTCAAAAATCAGGTGCGCGTTATTGGCTAGAATATAATCTACAACACGCTTCATGTACCATGGATCAGACCCTCCAGTCATGTCCCAGTCGCCAGTTCCAATGGCATTCATTGACGGGACTATGTACCATTGAATTCTGATTACTAGTCCGAAAAAGAACGCCATACCGATCATCAAACTAGACCAGTGAGCATCCCAGAATTTTCTAGCGCCACTAGCTTCATGATCATCTAAATTTGCCCAGCCACCGTATTTCTCGTGCGTTGAAATCATGTATATTCCAACACAAATAAAGAACGTGAAACCAAGCCAAATTAGTGAGCCCCAAGTACCTTCTAGTTGCTCGGACTCCCAGATTCCTGCTTCGTACCATGAAGAAACCAAATAAAGCGCCCACATTGAACCAATAAACATTGAACGAGTATACCACTTTTCTGCTGCCATTCCAGCAACTACCATAGCAACCATGCCAGTAAAGAAGGCACCCCAAAAGCCAAAGTGACCGTGGTAACCCTCGATTAAAGGAAACCTCTCTCCGCCTCCAGTAACTCCTAATTTGTCCGCCATTGAGACAGAATCAAAATGGTACAGGCTGGCAATGTGTGCTAGAATCCAAACTGCTGCTGCAATTTGCAAAGGTAGAGTTGATTTGTTGTAATATCCTTGGTGTTGAGCAATCTTGGAGAACCAACCTTCGTTTCCTGCTGGATTAAGTGTCCCTCTGGCCAGTACTGCAGTGAATAATCCAAGGATGACAAATATTGTCAAATAACTGAAAAACACATAACCCAGTGCTTGCCTTTGAAGATTTAGAGTATCTTGGAGCGACCCATCTGAGTGAGTGTAAATAGTGACTAATTCACTGGAGTATGAACCAGCAGCAACCATTCCGACATTAATCCCCATTACCGCAAATGTAAGCATTGTAGCAAATTCATGACGACCTCTTGAATCAAACAAAAATACACCAAAAGCAACTACCAAGAATTGTAGCGCCATAAACGCACCTTGGTCAGTCAAGTGAATAATTGCTTGATGGCCAACCAATGCTGCACCCAATGTTGCTAGAGAAAGCGCCGAGGAAGAGAGTTTTACGGCACCATTATCTCTGACAACTCTTGGAGTCATACCCAAGATTGCCGCACCTGCAACAAGCAGCATCGGCGTCATATTTTCTAGGTTTAGGTCGAAGTCAATTCCTGCGACCATAATTGCTGCGATAGCCAGCATTACTGCAAGGGGTGCAATAAGCCACCCAAGCATTGGTGCTGGAGAGTTTCGCAATGTTGTTGTTTTCTCTTCCATTTTTTTTCCCTCATCGGTGTTTCGCGACAGCCGTAAGGCTGGAGCAACTTGCCCACTTGAGAACCTCTTTTAATAGTGACGCACGATAGAAGATTTATCTTTGACTCAGTATAGCGTTTAACACAAGAAAATAAGTCAACGATTTACGCTCAATATTTGACCTCCAATATCACTTCGATAATGGCCCCCTTCTAAGGTGATTGTTTCGATTAACTCATAGGCTAAAGTCGCTGCACCAGACAGTGATTTTGACATTGCGCTGCAAGACAAAACCCTACCTCCATTGGCAATGATTTTGTTTTCCACTAATTTAGTACCTGCATGATTTACCCAAGAACATTCTAGACCGATGTTGGCAAGTTCATTAGAGATACCCCTGACAATCCGTCCTTTAATTGGTTGATATGGGTAACCTTCTGATGCAAGCACAATAGTCAACGCATGTGCGTTGTGAAATTCTACATCTAGCGAGGATAATTTATCCATAGAAGCACTATGAAGAATTGTGAATAAATCTGTTTTTATCAAGGGCAAAGTGATTTGACATTCCGGGTCACCAAACCTCACATTAAATTCCACAACATTAGGATCACCTGACTCTGTTATCATCAATCCAACATACAATACACCACGGTACGGAATTGTCATTTTCGATAAATGCTCAAACATTGGCCTGACGATTCTAGAAATCACCTTTTCATGTACCGATTTGGTCACAATCGGAGCCGGACAATACGCTCCCATACCGCCGGTGTTGGGGCCTAAATCTCCATCAAACGCACGCTTGTGGTCTTGACTAGGCGGCAGGCATACAAATCCAGAACCATCCATGACGACTAACATGCTAGCTTCTTGACCAGGCAAAAACTCCTCTAGCAAAACCTTGCCATCAGAATTAATAGCATCGGTAATGAAATCTTTTGCTT
This sequence comes from Candidatus Poseidoniales archaeon, assembly GCA_009887195.1. Classification (GTDB taxonomy): domain Archaea; phylum Thermoplasmatota; class Poseidoniia; order Poseidoniales; family Poseidoniaceae; genus MGIIa-L1. The sequence continues at coordinate 5,463 of QXXX01000077.1, forward strand.
CACTCCGATCCTTGGTCACTAATACACCCTTACCACCTGCAAGAACATCTCGTTTGACAACCCACGGATTTTCTGAAAAATCGTCCAAAGCAATATCAATTTGATCTGCATTGTTGAGGATTTTAAAGCCTGCTGTTGGTACGCCAACTTCACTCATAACCTGCTTTGCGTGTAACTTTGACCCTTCTAACTCTGCTAATTCAGCAACCGGTCCAAAACATGCTATATTGGCCTGGATAAGGCGATCTGCTAATGATTTGCAAAGCGGTGCCTCTGGACCAACAACAACCATATCGATATTAGAATCAATACAGAATTCTACAACTGCCTCAACATCAGTTGGTGAAATATCAACATTGTTAGCAATAGAGGCAGTCCCTGCATTGCCCGGAGCGCAATATAACTCCGCAACCATGACTGAATTAGTTAATGCTAAGCACAAAGAATGCTCTCTGCCACCGCCACCAACAACCAATACCTTGTGAGCGCCCATAATTAGTCCTCAATGTTGTCCATTGATAATCTATTTTGCTAAAACAGTAGGTTAGATTTGTCAAATTTTAAATGCCTTCATCATAACGCATGGCTATGCAAACAGTCAATGAGATAGCACTTGATATGGGGATAATCTCCCTGAGCCTCATGACATTGTGGCTATATTTACCCGGTTTCTTGGCAAATACATTTGCTATGATGTGGGGCAAATGGCTACCTAAAACTGGTTATGGACCATGGCCAATTGATGGTGGTAAAACCATGAAAGATGGCAACCGCATCCTAGGTGACGGAAAAACTTGGAATGGATTAATTGGTGGTTCACTCACCTCGGGATTACTTTGTGTTATTATTGTAGCATCCATGGGTGATGTACCAAATATTGATTCGGTAGAATCTAACATATTTGCTCACCCATTAACTGGTTTTGAAGACTCATGGTTTGATATTGGTTCTACCACTGTTTCGGCGTTTATTTTAGGTACGTTCTTAGGTTTTGCCTGCCTTATTGGAGACAGTACTGGTTCATTTTTTAAGCGCCGCAGGGGGCTTAAAAGAGAAGGTGACATTTCTTCTAAAGCACCTCTTCTAGACACCCTACCGTTTGCCGTCATGGTATTTTTGTGGGGCCAATTATTCTTAGGCGAGTCCTTGCTTTCACAATCGGAATTGCTTGTACCAATGTTAATTATGGTCGTAATTACGCCAATTCTACATCGTTCTTTTAATTTAATTGGATACTACATTGGTTGGAAAGATGTGCCATATTAAAACAATATTTATTTAGGCATGAAGGGAAAGGTTTGATGAATAACTGCATTTAGTCTGCCATATGCGTAGAACAACAATTATTGTAGCATTCTTTATGATTTCAACAATCTTATTCATGCCGACTGGACTTTCACAGCCTCAAACAGACGGCACAACACAGGTAATAACGTCTTCAGAATCATGGGATACAAATTCTGAACTCAACGGTGATGTTACTGTTACTGAAGGAGCAACACTGACCATCAGTGGCCAAATTAGTATCGCCACCGGATCATCAATTCTCATTGATTCTGGAGCAAACTTAGTGTTAACTGGTGAATTATCAGCCTTGGAAATGTCATCTGGAGTATTCATGGAAGTGTATGATACAACTGTGCTTCAGCCAAACTTTACCGGGCTTGTTGATTCTGGAACACTACGCATCAATATGGCTAAAGATTACTTCAGTACAATGGATGTCAACGTAACAGTTGGCGACAACACAGTAGCATGGACTGGTGAAGAATACATAGACTACAGTATCGATTTCAATGATCTTGCAATTAATGTTAGTTTCCAAGGATTTTGGCAATTCCCTGTGTGGATTGATTCGATTCAAGCCTTTGATAGTAACGGGGTAATCTATAATTTAGACGCTGATGAATGGCAACACAATAATGGAGTACTGAAAACTGAGGAAGGAGAGGCATCTTACAGCATAATTGTAAAAGGAAACTTTGACTCTAACTCTGGTTCGATTGAAGGTGCTGATTTGAGTTGTAGTGGCGTATGTACAATCGATAATAGTACCTTATCTTGGAGTAGCCCAGTTAATGTTGCAGACAGCGGTACACTTTCAATAATGACCAGCGTAATCAACGGAAGTAGAACTTATGAAGATATCATAGTTCATGATACTGCTATAATCAATTATGATACTACAACAATGATAGGTACAGGTGGACCAACAGATAGTTGGATACGATTACTGTCGCAGAGAGTTATTTCTACAAATCTGAAAGATGCTCCTGCGAGTGTTCACTTTGAAGGTCTTGGATATCTAGGCAGCAGCGGTGATTTAACATTAGATGAAAATGGAAATGTAGAATTATCACAGCATAACAATCCAGAACTCAACAAGTATCTACGCATGACGGAATGGCTAGATAGTTCAGGGGATATGAATCAGGAAGAAGCAGTGATTCTAATCACCTTAAGTGGAGGAAATAGTGCCTGGAGCGGAAATTACTCAATCACCCTTGACCCTGCACCGACGACTCCATTATTTACCGCCACAATCCCACTTCCATACGTGGTAATTGATTCGGTTGCCCCTGAAGATAACAAAGGGACTGCTAACAAAGGAATTGGAGTAATGGTAACCGCTTCTAATACCGGAGATGTCGAAGTATCTACCAACATACAATGTTTCGAGGGTGATGAATTAGCCGACGTAACAACCCTATATGTGACCTTAGCACCCGGAGAATCAAAAGACATCCCTACTACATGGTATGCAAACTCTTCTGGGGCAAAATCATTGAATTGTAAACCTTTGATTCTGCCGAAATTTAATACCTTAGCTGAAGATTTGGGCCAGATTGTGGGGACAGAGTCCGAACTAGTTTCGTTCAAAGACGCTGAAGATTCCGAAGATATGCCAATCATTCTATACGGTGCAATTGTGATTGTCATAGTTATTGCTACAATCATATTCTCTAGAATCTCTGCCATGAAACTCACAGAAACTGAGGAAGAGAAAGATTACTCCATCGATGAGGATGACGATGAAGATGAAGATACTGGAGTCATTGAATAATACTTAGTCGACGCTAGCATCGCTGAAAACTCGTAATACAACGACACCAGCAATAATCAAAGCCATACCAACTGCTCCAGCCAGATCTATTTTTTGATCAAATATTAGTACTGAGATAATTGCTAATGAAGCAATCCCAACGCCAGACCAAATGGCATAAGCGACTCCAATTGGGATTGTATCAAGAGTAAGGGATAGAAAGTAAATGGCTGAACAATAACCAATTACCACCACTAATGATGGCCAAAACTTAGTAAAACCCTCTGTTGATTTGAGAGATGCTGTTGCAATAACTTCAGCCATTATCGCTAATCCTAGATATGCCAATTTAGCCAAACTAGCCACTTCTGTA
>QXXX01000078.1:0-1135 GCA_009887195.1 Candidatus Poseidoniales archaeon
TAAGATGGAAGCCCCTGATAGAAATACTACAACCAAGAAAATACCAACTTGTTGTTTCTGTTGGACTTTCACTAAATTATTGGTTAGAATAGGCATGGTGAAGGCGTGGGATTCACTTAACCTTGGCTTACTGTTGAAAGATACGTGCAGCGCACCAACGACAATGGTTGAAGTGATAAATGCGCATACAACACCCATTGCCAAAGCAATGCCAAATGTAGTGAGTGGAGGGAGTGGAGAGATTATGTTTGACAAGAACGCTGCCACAGTAGTTATTACCGCTAAAGAAAGTGGCACCGATAGTTTAGCACAGGCTCTGAGCCAAGATTCTGCAGGATCAGGATATTGTTCGCGCAAGGCACTATTGGCTCGCTGAAGGTGTATTGCGTAATCAATTCCAAGACCTAGTACCAGAGGAGCAACTGCGACCTCCAAAGCCGAAAATTCTACTGCAAATAGGTTTAGTAATCCATAGGTCCATATCAGTGCACAAGACAATCCAACCAGCGGAAAAGTTACATCTCTTGCAGACCTAAAGGTGAAAATTAGTAAAATGACTACGACAAACATAGCCAAACCAACCAGTAAAGCCACGTTATCTAATGTCCTACTATCGATATCATGTGACAATAAATCCAGTGATACAACACCATAATTAAGTGATGAATCACCAGATAAATCTTTTAGTAAATCTCGAATTTCTACTTGTATCTGTTTTCTTTCTTCCTCACTTAATTCAGGGTCAATTTCCAAAACCCACAGCGTTGATGATGCTGTAGGAGTCCCATCCCCTTCATTTGAGGACAGATAGTCACATGTTGGATTGATATCGAGATCTTTATTGAGTAATGCGGAGGACGCATATGTTGCTGCTGAAAGAAATTGATCATCACTGGTAAGCCTACACTCAACATCGTCTGCAGCAATTAAATCAATCAATTCATTCCAAGAACTAACATCATCGAGTAACACACCATTCGCTTCCTCGTCTAGGGCTGTTTGAAGAATACTAGGAGTAGTGGTCCAACCCACAACACCTTTGTCTGATTCAGTTGACAGATTTTCGATCGCCGTTAGATGGATATTCATAGTTTTAATATTCTCTAAAGACAAGATGTTTTGACCATCATCAGTG
>QXXX01000078.1:1145-7369 GCA_009887195.1 Candidatus Poseidoniales archaeon
TACGTCAATGAACATGGGTCGGGTTTCATTTGGAAAGTTCTCATGAATTCGTTCATGAGCTGTCTTTGCAGTTGAATCGGGAGTGAAGGCGTCTAAATCAGTGTTAAAACTCGGTGGTGATGATGCTAAATTACCTAATAAAACTACAGTAATTAGTAAAGTAGCGATAATTATGGGCACAGAAAGTTTCCTAAATTTACCAGCAAAACTAGCCATGGACTCCTCGAGTTTCATGGTGTCCATACGGTGTCCACAGAGATTAGGTAGAAAAGCAAGGCGGTTGTTAGATTATTAAAAGCCTTAAAATCACGGTTTCTTATGGGACAAGGTTCAAAACAAGATGGCTTTTCGGATGGGTGTTCGTCATGCCAGTTAAGGTACTTATCAAGGAAAAAAATGAGCTGAGACTAAGAGTTGTCGGTGAAAGCCACACTAGTTTGCAAATGCTTAGAGAGCGATTAAACAAACACAAAGACATCGAGTATGCAAATTACTTTCCAGGCCACCCTGAACTAGATGACCCAGAATTCTATATTCGCACTGCTGGTAAGAAGAATGCCGATAAAGTGTTGAGTGATTTAGTTACTTCGATAGCTAAAGAATTTACCAATGCAAAGCTGTGAAGGCGATATTAATGACTGGTTTAGACCCTGTGGCTAAAGCCATAGGACTCGAGGGTTATGCAACGAAATCTGTCGGAATAGGCGGAGTTTTAAAGGCCCGAGTTTCTGACTTTAGGGTCGATGAAGTGGCCACTCCAATAGCGTTAGATTCGCGAGGCAGATTCACTGTTGCAAAAATCACCCTTACTAACTGGGAAACCAATAAATTTTGTAATAATTTGGCCAAACGCTTAGGGATTTCGAGAAACCGAATATTTTTTGCTGGGACCAAAGATAAGCGAGCAATAACAAAACAACTTTTTGTCATCGATGCCGCTCAACAAAAAGTGGCTCAGGTTGAAATTCCTGATGTGGATATCGAGATACTTGGAAGAACACACCAAAAGATAGGCTTTGGAAACCATCGCGGGAACAGATTTACCATTGTAGTAAGAGGTTGCAGCCATCAAGATGGCACTCCTATGAGTGAGCAAGAAGCTATGGAAGAAGTTGATAGTATAAGGACTCAATTAATAGCCTCTATTGGAGAGGGATTATTCCCAAATTGGGTCGGACCACAACGTTTTGGTTCAGGACGGCCGGTTACTGCCGAAGTGGGCAAGCATGTATTGAATGGTGATTTTGAGCAGGCAACCCTAACTTATCTTTCCATGGAAGGATATGATGAAAATACTGAAGTTGCTAAATTTAGAACCCATATTAGAAAGCATGGACCGGTAAAAGAAGCGTTAGAGTTAGCCCCAAAATGGCTTGGTTTTGAAAGAAGAATGTTGGAACACCTAATTGACAAACCAGATGATTATCTTGGAGCATTTAGAAAATTACCTAACAATCTTCAACTAATGACTATTCATGCCGCACAATCCATTATATTCAATAAATCCCTTCACCAACGAATTACTTCAGGATTGCCAATATCTATACCAGTTGCTGGTGATTTAGTGGGTAGAGTTGATGAAAAAGGACAACTAGATGTTGATAGTTGTGTTACTGTTGATGATAGAACCCTGCCAAGAATTTCAAGAAACTGTCAATTGGGCCGATTAGTCACCACCGGACCGTTACCGGGTAGTGAAATCTACACCGCATCAGGGGAAACCGGAGAAATTGAACTTGGTGCGATTAAAGAGTATGGACTAGATCAAATAGACTGGCAAGTTGAACAAATACCACGTTTATCATCAAAAGGAACTCGTAGGGCTTTAGTAACAAGTTATCAGGAGTTATTTGTCGACGTAGTGCCTATTGCTCTAGATGAATCAATGGGTGAAAAATGGCAACAAGGGCCAAAGGAGAATAGCCGATGGCATCCTGAAGGGGCTTGTTTAAGATTTAGATTTACACTATCTTCTGGAAGTTATGCTACAACACTGCTAAGAGAGTTTATGCAGTGTCCTCTGGATCAATTGTGATCAAATAAGACCCATTGAAAGAACTTCGATTTCGCCTACGCCTGCTTTTTCAGACATCAAAGCTTCGAATTTATCAGTAAGACCTGGACCATCATTCATAACCACGTGAACTTGAACGAATTTAAGTCCAAACGCAAGAGGCTTGACTTCTACTTGTTGGACATCATAAACCTCATTGGCTAAGCCTTTGATGTAATCTGCAATATCTTCAGTGTTAACATCTTCTACATCCGAATCTGGATTAAGTTTGTAAGTCATTACTACCATACCCATGATATCACCTCAGGGACCTTGGTATCCGCATTGTGTGCAGTTGTAAAGAACTCCTTGGTTTCTACACCTAGGACTTCTACCGATTGATGCTTCATTACAGCCAGGACAAGGGAATGATGTAGACCCTTCCTCAACTAGCGGAACTCCAGATGATGTACAATTTACTGCTTTCTCACTCATTACTATGCCTCAGGAACAAACTTGCCCACGGCCTTCCCTTCTTTATGGTTGCGTGAGAGTTAGAGAAATATATTCGATAAAAAACTAGACTTATCGGTCGATAATTTTCAATTTCCCCGTCGAACCAGTACTCACTACTAACTCTCCGTCACGCATTTGGCACCAACCGGATTCAATTCTTATGATGTCACCAATGCGGATTTGGTCTATTTGTTGATTCCATAATATCAAACCGACAAGTCCAGTCTCATCTCTACCGCAAGCAGCAGCCACAGGACCGGTATAAGATTCGGAGTATATTAGCCGACGTGGATATACTCGCAAAACAATCAGATCAAGTTGTCTAACCGGCCTATTAGCTCTTAAGTCGGTGACGAATTGACGTCCTTTTTTGTATACTCTAGGTTTAGTTAACTTACTACTTCTCTTCATAATTCTAACATTGGCATTAATGTTGATAAATCAATTGGCAGATTTTTTCTTGCGAATTTTGAATGATGAATATACTTTAGTTTCTACTTCTGTTGATTCTGGGTTTAATTTTTTGTCCAATAATTCCTCGTAGGTTTTTCGAACAACAGTTGTTCCCCGTTTCCACGGCATATGATTTCGACAAACCAAATATACCTCGGAGGAAGAATTCCTTGATGCCATTGGAGAAAACCTTCGCACTTCAGAAAAATATGGTTTTATCGCCTCTATTATTTCTTCAATCCCAACTCCTTGGAATATTTTGGTGGTGAATGACCCGCCGTAGCCTAGTAAATCTAGAGAAAAATCAAGAACATCAGCAACCAAAGTCATAGCAACTGCTTGATCAACATCCCAATTACCAGTAATATCGGGAGATATATCAGACACTATGGTATTGATAACCCTGCCTTGTAATTCATCTAAGATTCGTTTTTGGGTTGATTCATCAGTGATATCGCCCACCAGCAATAACGCACCTTCAACAGGCTGGCATGACTCTAAATCAACACCGATAACTGTGCCCTCATCACCGACTAATTCCACTGCTACTTGTGCCCATCCACCCGGATGGCACCCCACGTCAAGAACTACGTCACCTTCTCTAACGAGTTTGAACTTTTCTTGAATTTGTAGTAACTTAAATGCTGACCTAGCACGATAGCCACTGGCCTTGGCTTGACGCCGCCAAGAATCTCTTTTATGATTCTCAATCCAGTGGTCAGCCATAATTCCCCTCGGCAACGGCTCAACTATCTCACAAATGAACTTAGCCTACACATTAGAACATATAATCAAAGAGGAAGACCTTCCACCTTGATTCAAGGAGCGTTAACTATGTTTAACCGACGCATGGCTTTGACAATTATTATCGCCGTGCTAATATCATTATCCATGCAGACTTCGAACGTTACTGCGGTGATAAAAGAATATCCAAGTCAATGGGACCAGGAAGTTAACGTAACTGGAGGTCGAACTATTCTGGTTGAGGAATTAAGTGCTACATGGTGCACTAGTTGTGCCGAGATTGACCCTTATTTACAACAAGTCGCTGATTCGCACGGATCAAGAATTAGCATTGTAACCTATCACCCTTCTGACGGCGAGGACGCTTTTCAACCAGAGGCAGCTAGTCACCGAATTAACCGAATGAAAATGATTAATCCTGATTTGGGTTCAACACCTTCTTTTGTGGTAGAGGGTGGAGAAGTTAGGGTTGGACCAAACTCTTGGCCTGATGTCCAAAAAGATATTTTAAGGAAAGAAACAGAAAATCAACAGTATTCTGCATTAGGATTTAGCATAAATAAAGATTTAGAAAAATACTCTGCAAGGATCAATGCATTTCGGCCCATATCAGTTGACTATGAGACTCAAGTCACGTTTATTTTGATGAAGCATGAACTTACAGTCCCTGATGGTTTTATCAACCCTGCTGGTGATACTCGAGACAGAGTGGTAACTGCGGTGGCCACATGTAATTTAGCACAAAATAACATAACGCAGAATATTGGGTTTGAGTTTGCCAGTGGAGATGACTGTTCGAATAACTTTTCTGTTACTTTTAATGAAAGTAACAAATTTAGCTTAATACTGATCCATGAATCAACAGAAAATGAACTATCTAACAATTCAATGTTAGGCGAAAACTTGGGATTAGTAGAGTTCTCTTATCGAGATATCACGATTGACCAAACTAAAGATTATCTAAAAATAATAATTTTTTCTATTACCGCACTGGGTGCAATATGGGTCGTTTATGAGCGTAAGTCTTCCTGAATATACTGGTAAATGACAAATAATTACCATATAGCGGTAAACTAGACGAACAAATGACCCAATACTTGATAACCTACCGTGACCATGTATTAACATGGAAGAATCATGGGAAGATGTTTCGTGGCAAGAGGATGAACCTCTAAAAGAATGGTATGTTGAATACATTGCAGTAGTCAACCAAGAAAAATTTCACCACATGACTGTTCTGTTTGGTGAAGATTTACAAGATGCTCAAAGGAGCCTGCTTCATGAAGTCAGAAGGATGTACAGCTCATCTGTTGATAGTATCGACATAACCGTAGTCGAGATGAAGGAAACCTCTGGAACTACTGACGCAGCTTTGTTTGAAGGAATGTTTGTGCCTTAGACAGCTCTCTCTTGGTACACTAAAGCAATCTCTTTGCCGTCTATTAGGAGATAATTATCAAAGTCGTAATTAGTAAGACCATCTATGGTCATAATCAGTTCATGAGTTGAATTAACCCGGTAGTCGAAAATTCCTGTTTCATTGAAATGGACACCCCATATATCAAAAAATACTCCAATTGGAATGTCGATGTTTTCATTGGATTCTATATGTAATTTACCAGACCCATCATGAGTATGAACAGCATGCATATTACCGCCTTCTTGGTTACAGGCTTCTGTATTGATACCTATTGATGATGGGATTGCTTGTTCAACTCCATTGATGTATATGTTTAGATTTGAATGGTCGTGTCTTGCTAAACCAGAATGATCTAGGCAGTTTTGCGCAATCGGGTCTGGATTATCAGCCGTACTACCAAGTATAATTTGATCATTTTCCGAAGTATCATCCGAAGATTGATTGAACAATTCACCGCCATATTGTTGGGCTAATAAAATCAATAATGCTGCTAAAGATAAAGTGGTAATTATCGACCAAATCCTAGTTTCAGAATCCACAATCTCACCGACTATTTAGCTGAAGTTGCTTTCCATGCGGCGTTATCATCGTGTAGTTTTCTAAGTCGCAGGAAACCAACTAATGCAGCAACATTGGCGATGTGAGCAGTAGTGCAATAGAGACAAATCTTCCCTTCTTCAATCTCATAGGAAATAAGCAGTAATATAACGAAAATACCTGCTCCTGTGATCACCGTACCTAATTGAATGAAACGTTGAGTATACTCACCATTTGGATCGTTCTTGATAACCAATATCATGAATAGCAAGAAAGCGTTTACCATCATTCCAATAAAGCCCCATGAGATTCCGAAGAATGGATCGACATTTAGGTCAGTATTACCCAACAAGTCATCGCATGAGAAGACTGTTGATGATGTGCAGAAGTTCCCTCCTTCGCTAATCTTAGAGGTTATCCAAAACGTTTGTGCTGAAACTGCAAAACCGAAGAAGGTGATAATCTGCAGACCTGCAGTAATTTGACCACGCACAGTCGATAAAATTTCAAATCGGCTAGAAAATGAATCTGCAGTCGAGCGACCGATTGGGGAAAGCAGGA
>QXXX01000078.1:7379-11340 GCA_009887195.1 Candidatus Poseidoniales archaeon
TAGTTCTTCAATTGCGCCGGCAAGCGTCTTTGATTTATCTTCGGAATTCCAAGCAACTATACCATCTGGCTGGATTAAGAAGTAGGCAGGAGTACCTGGAATACCCCATTTGTCCATATTATCTTGGTCAATATCATCAACATAAGGGAAATTGTGCCCATATTCAGCTCTAAAATCTTGTATTTCAGCTCTGCTAGAGTCATGACCTTGAATATTTAATTCAGTTGCGCTAGCGATAAAGTTCACATGCGGACCATTCCAGTTTGGATTGTTGGCAGTGTATGTGTTAGCCCAACCTTCTTGGTTGCTAGCAGACTGTTGACAATACGGACAATCAGTGTCCATGAATATCATCGCCACCCATTGGCCTGAAATATTGCCTTCTTCCCATTGATTGTCAAAGTAGCTTTCAAAATCAAATTCTGACCAACTAGTGCCATTGTATGCTTTACCCTCAACATTGGGTGCTCGCTCTCCTACATTAGTTCCAATAGCGATTGGATTAGCGGTGAACGCGATTATCATTATTGCAATAAAAAATAACGAGGCGACTGATAGCCCTGCACTTCCAACTGCGCCGGCATGGTAATCTTTTCTGAGTTTTCCTTCCATCATTTCACAATCCTATTTCATTTATTAGAGACCTTGCAGTATACCTTACCGCAGCCTCGCTGTTATATTCCACAGCATAACCTGTTGAAAGCATTTTTCCTATTCCGAGTCGTGCTCGAGGTATATCTCCAGCCCAACCTCTTGAGCCACCAGTATATTCTATCTTGGCGTTATTATACCCTGTCTCTTCAGTTACAATCTCAGCAATTCGTTTTACTGAACAGGTATCATGACTGCCTAAATTAAACAAATTAATCTGTTTATTTTGAGTTTTATATACATGCAATATTGCATTTACACATTCTTTTACTTCCATGTATGATTTTTCTTGGAGCCCATTTCCTAAGACTTCTAGTCGAGAGTTGTCATTTTTTAATTTGTGAATGAAATCAAAAATAACACCATGGGTTCCTCTTTCCCCGATAATATTGGCAAACCTGAAAATCCATGCCTGAAAATCAAAGGTTCCTGCCCAACTGGTAATTAGCCCTTCACATGCTAGTTTACTTGCCCCGTAGAGGGAAATTGGCAGGCATGGACCATAACTTTCTGGCGTTGGTAGAGGTGCATCTTCTCCGTAAACTACTGACGATGAAGCGAAAGCGATTTTCTTGACGCCATTAATTCTCATCGATTCCAGCAAATTATAGGTGGCAATTGTTCCTTGTTTTAGGTCAGTATCAGTAACTCTTGTCCCCAGCCTAATATCTGGATTTGCCGCCAAGTGAAATACACAATCAACCCCCTTTGTAGCCTTGTTCACATCCGAGATAGAGGTCAAATCACCTTCATAGAATTCAAGATCGCCATTTTCAATGTGAGTTGAGATAAACTCTAATTTGCCGCTGGACAGGTTATCAATAACTCTAACCTTGTACCCCGATGCAATCAATGCATCAATTAGATGTGACCCAATAAATCCTGCACCACCAGTCACCAATGCGCGCATAAACCTACCACCCAACGCGACCGTATAAGGAGAATGGTTTTTTTACAGAACCTTAACATGACTTTCATAACCTTTGATTTGATTGGTAAATTTGCTGCACAAGCAGCGGATGTGTAAAAATGGCTAAGAATAAACCAACAAAAGATATGATGAATGATGTAGAAAACAAAACCAACTTAGTTGGGTATGTTAGAAAGAGCAATGCAGGTGGCGCGGTAAAAGTTTCGATAAATACCGAAGCATTTACTGAATGTGAAACATACGTAACAAGTGATGGACAAGAATATGTCCCCCTGATTATCTCTGTCAATGCCCTTAACAAGGTACTTGACGGAGAGAGAGTTGTTACAACTATCAGTCAAATGATAGATTAAGCAAGAATAAAATAACTACAATTTGCATGATTTGATGACGTCAAATTATCCTTCCAGCATTTTGCTTAGTGCCTCAAATTTGGTTTCGGCCTATTTGAGGTATCAAACTATTAATTCATGACATATATTTTATCAATACTGCTATATAGTCCCGGGCAAGCCGAAATGATGTGCTTGATGGGACCACTAAAGCCGATGACGGTGCACCGTTCATCGTTGCCGGAATGCCAATGTATAACGAAGAAGAGACCATTGGTACAGTTGTAACCTTGGCACTAAAATACGCAGATGCGGTAATTTGTGTTGATGATGGATCTTCAGATTCAAGTGCTAGAATCGCTGAAGCGTGTGGCGCCACAGTTATTCGTCACCGAGTAAATCGAGGTTATGGTGGTGCTTTAAAATCACTATTTATCAAAGCAATTGAGATGAATGCTACTGCTCTAGTAGTACTAGATAGTGATGGTCAGCATGAAGCAGCAGACATACCACAATTACTCAAACCAATACTTGATAAGCAAGCTGATTTTGTTATTGGTTCAAGATTTATTGATGGAGGAGGAGGGACAGATATGCCTGCTTATCGCAGACTTGGAATCAAAGTTATTACGGCAGCGAGTAATTTGTCTCGAGACATATCTATCAAAGATACACAATCTGGATTTAGAGCATTTTCCGCTCATGCACTTGAAGTTTTGCGATTTGATTGCGAAGGCATGGAATTGTCTTTAGAAATGTTAGAAGATGCCCATGAGAAGCAACTCAAAATTTGTGAAGTCCCTACTGTCGTGAGATATGATGTTCCAAAAGGTTCGAACTTTACTGCTGTATCACACGGATTTACGGTATTATCCTGGGCACTTGTTTCTCTATCGCACAAAAAACCATTGCTCGTGCTAGGTATTCCTGGACTTGGCCTGTTTGCCACTGGAGCAGCAATGGGGCTAAATTTAGCGCAAAATGTAACTGGACAAATTGACGGATATATCGGTTCAGGATTGTCAGCAGTCTGGATTGGTGTGTTAGGTCTTTCTCTTATGGCTACAGGATTAGTATTACAATCTGCTAGAGGATTCTTAAGACATTTGATTGTCAAAGAGTTTGGTCTAGACTAAATTAAACACAATCTAAGATTTAATGAACTATCGACAGGATTGTTCAAATCCCTCGCTTTAATCCAACAACCATGAGCGAGCCATCAAATCAAGATGATGGGCCGATTAGTTCTGTTTTGGCAAGGGGCAAAGAACTCAAAGTTATTGCTGCAAAAAAAACCATGCAATCTCTTGACAAAATGTATACTAACGTTCTAACTTCACCAGCGACTGTAGTAATTCTATTGGTAATAGTTGCTGCCTTTTTTGCCCAACAAGGTATGGCCTTCCAATCACAAATCGATGATGATGTAGAAATTTTCCTGCCCGATGGCGCACCTTCCACGGAGTTACTTCTAGAAGTAAGAGAAGAATGGTCAACTGATATTACGGTAATTTATATTAAATCAAACAATGCTGATCCTCCTCTTAACGAAAACAACCAACCCGAGTGGGATAAGGGTGAGACTAATATCACTGACAAAGAAGTCCTAGAAATCATTAGTTGGGTTGAAGGAGACGACAGAAATGTCGGTGGAGATTCAATCAGCAGAGGTATTGATTATGATAAAAACGATAATGGTCGCAATGATGGAGTCTTGTGGATAATTTCACCTGCCCAAGTAATCAAGGAGATTAATTCTGCTGACGGGAGATTTAACAATTCGCTTTGTGAACATGGAATAGATACAAGAGTACCAATAATTGATTTGGATTGTGACCAATTGCCAGGTGGTGGTGAATATGCAATTCCAGAACAAGAGAGAATTGACACCATAATTCAGCAATCCAATGGAAGTTTTGACGCATTAATTAAAGACACTAACCAAGACGGAATTTGGGACACTACTGCAATAATTGTCGGGATGAATCAAAATTTTGACGTAATTGATGATTTCAACAACTTTGAGGAACTGCTGGCACATTTTGAA
>QXXX01000079.1 GCA_009887195.1 Candidatus Poseidoniales archaeon
CGATTGAACAGTGGACTCCGGTTAGCGAAGTACTACCTCCTACTGACAAGTTTACAGTGCTGAGAAGAGAAGTTGATGATGACGGCAGAACCTTGATTATCGGCCAACACAGCGGATTAGGGGTTGTTGGATTTTGGCTGCCGGAAGGAGAGTTTAATGCCTCTTCAGGCCAAAATATTACGATTGAAGAAACTCAAGTCAAAGTTGTTAATCCTCCAGAAAGCCTGCAAACAAAACACAGCATATCTGCCTTAATTGCCATTAAAGATGCTGGAAAGATCACTTTCTCTGCTGATATTGATTTGTAATTTTCAAACAACTGTTTATACCTATTTTTATTGATTTAACAGTGAATCAGTCAACCAATACTGATAATACATACCCAAACTGAGGATTATATATGGCTGCAAGAAGTATTGTCATTCTTCTAATATTGACGATGCTATTGCCGATGGTTACTGCTCAATCAAGCGAGGCGATTGATTACGGCTTTGGGGCGGAATTATCAGATAACCCCGAAGATGCTCCGCTTACCTACAGTTATTCCCCAGCAGTTAGAGCGGCTTTTGCTCGTTCTAGCGACTTATCACAATATGACAATGAACAACAGCAAACCGTATCTCAATGGGTGGTAGTTAGTAAAGAAAAAATCGGTGATTATGCTCCTAACTTAGCTAATGCCTACATCATCGATGCCAACTTTGACAATGGTGCAACTCTAATGGCGAAGCTACAATATCAGACACAAATCGAAGTTGCCTATCCGCTGGTTAGCAAAACATATGCACCTAAATGGACACCTGATGATGCTAAATTTAACGATCAATGGCACCTACTAAACACTGGACAGACTGGTGGAAATGCTGGTGAAGATGCCAATATTACTACCGCGTGGGATGATTATCGTGGCGACGGAATTGTGATTGGAATTGTTGATGATGGCTTAGATTGGCAGCACCCTGATTTAGATAATTATTACGAAGAGACACTAGATTACGATTTTTGTGATAATGACAACGACCCAAGTCCAAGTTATTACGATGGACACGGCACTTCGGCTGCTGGAGTTGCTGCTGCTGCAGGCAACAATACCATAGGAGTTAGCGGAGCGGCACCAGAAGCAAGTTTGGCTGGGCTACTACTAATCGCTTGCAGCACCACTGATATAAGAGAAAGCAATGCTCTGTCACACAATCGTCAGGACATCGATATTTACTCAAATTCTTGGGGACCAAGTGACAACGGCAGAACTGTTGAAGCGCCCGAAGCCCTGATGCTTGCCGCCTTTGAAAATGATGTATCACAGGGTAGAGGAAGTTTGGGTAACATCATCACTTGGGCAGCAGGTAATGGACTGGATCTCGGTGATAATTCAAACTTTGACGGGTATGCTAACAGTCGCCACACCATTGCGGTAACCGCAGTAACTCACTATGGTGTGCAATCGGGGTATGCTGAGCCAGGAGCTAACATCCTAGTTGCGGCGCCTTCAGATGGAAGTGGGGAAGGAATTACCACTACTGATAATGCAGGTGGAGGTGGATACAACAACGGAGATTACAACGATGATTTCGGTGGCACTTCATCAGCAACTCCGCTGGTATCAGGAGTCATAGCACTGATTTTAGAAGCCAATCCAAATCTTACTTATCGTGACGTTGAACACATTATTGCCCACAGTTCTAGGCAAAATCATGCTAATGATGATTCATGGGGAATTAACGGCGCTGGACATGATGTTAGTCACAAATATGGCTTTGGAGTAATCGATGCCAGTGCTGCGGTTGCTTTGGCTGAAAATTGGAATAATGTTGACGAAGAAATTTCTTTTCAATCAGGCCTTATTGACATCCAAGACACCCCAATCCCTGATAATTCTGCACCTGGGGTAATAGAAACTGTACAAGTTTCCGATTCGATCAAAATAGAACACGTGGAAGTAATTGTTGACATTGATCACACCTATCGTGGGAACCTAGAAATCATTTTAACAAGCCCGATGGGTACTCAAAGCATATTGTCTGAGAGACACGCGGATAGCAATAATAATCTGAATAACTGGATGTTTACTTCGGTTCATCATTGGGACGAGGATAGTTCTGGGACTTGGACGCTGTCGGTTGAAGATCAAAGAAATGGCGACACTGGGACATTTTACGATTGGGAATTAAACATTTATGGCACCGAAATAAACACTGATAGAGATGGTGACGGGCTGACAAATGCTGACGAGGATAACATTTACGGGACAAATCCCGATGACATCGATACAGATGACGACCAAATCAACGATGGTGACGAAATTAACGTCTACGGAACCAATCCACTAAGTGGTGACTCTGATAATGATGGCCTGAATGATGGCTTGGAAATACTAGTGAATGGCACAGACCCGCTTGATAGTGATACTGACGATGATGGCTTAACTGATGGTGCAGAAGTAAATATTCACAATACAAACCCGCTAGTCCCAGACCTTGACCAAGATACTGATACATTCTATTGGTTCCAAGACTGTAACGATACCAATGCTGCGATTTATCCAGGTGCTATCGAGATATTGAACTCAATAGACGACAATTGTGACGGTTTGTGGGATGAAGGATTCAACCAAACTGATAGCGATGCTGATGAATTAAGCGATTACGCAGAATACCATATTTACGGCACGGATTACACCTTGCAGGATACTGATGGAGACATGCTAGAAGATGGTGAAGAGATATTAGAATATCAGTCAAATCCACTTGTTTATGATAATGACTCCGACCTCGACAATTTCTACTGGTTCCAAGATTGCAATGATACCAACGATCAAATTAATCCAGATATGCCTGAATTACTTGATGGGATTGACAATGATTGTGACGAACAAGTTGATGAAGACTTCATTGGGCTGGACCGTGATAATGATCAGTTACCAGATTTAGTTGAATATTACACCATGAATACCGACCCATTGAATAATGATACTGATGGGGACGGACTTGAAGACGGTTATGAAATTCTAGAAATCGGTAGTGAGCCAACTATTTTCGACACCGATAACGATGGACTTAGCGACGGAGTAGAAGTCTATCAAACCTTAACTAACCCACGAATTCCTGACCTCGATGAAGACGGTGATGGTTTTAGATGGTTTGAAGAATGTAATGATAATGATAGCTCAATCAATCCTAATGCTGTTGAACAATGGAACGGTATTGATGACAATTGTAATGATTTAATTGATGATGAAGTTAACAGATATCAATACCTAACTTTCGCCTCACTAACCAACAATACCATCAACGCAACTGAAGATATGTTATCACTAAGTGTTGGAATTGACTTGACAGAAGAAGATTACGATGCCGCTGGTGTGGCAGTATACTGGTATCGTAATGGTACCTTGCTTACTCGTAATCTGACTTTTGAAGAAGGGCCTTTCAATTGTACAACTACTGAGTTTGGATTCGGAGGAATCTTGTGTGCGGGCAACGGTACTGTTGGGCCGTATACAATCAAAGTGGTAATCTCTGATGAACTTGAAACCATTGAGCAATCATGGGAAATAAATTATTTTGTTTACCATCCACCAATCCTTGAACCTGCTGAGGAACAATCGACTGTATCACAATTTGTTAACGCATTGTCTGATAATTTGATGACTGTAGTAATTGCGACCCTTATTGGATTAATTGTGATTTTACTTGCAGTCCGAATGAGACAGGGTAAGTCTCAAAGCCTACCAAGCACTCCACCACCACCTCAATCATTTGGTCAACAAATGCCGCAGTATCAATACCAGCAAGCCCAGCCAAAGTATAGTGAAGTTCCAGCTGCACCAGATTTAACAATTTTAGATACTAAGTGGAAGTAATCACGTATTCATGACATAATTCCAGCCGATCACACGTCCGTCAGTTGCATCAGCCACTAAATTGAATTGCTTATTCCATCCATCATCAGTCCACTCTCTGGAAATATCAACTGTGGTAGCACCATCTGTTGCATCACCAATATTAGAGAGGATGGAGTTTATTCCTGAACCTGGAACGACTACCAAATAACCAATCCTGGTTTCTTGATGATAAACTCCTGAGGAAGTAAATACGCCATCATTACTGGAAATACTTGGAAACCGGTTTGCGTCTAATAGAGAGTTTTCAATGGTACTTAGATTCAACACTTGTGGAATTAGATCACGATTGTAAGATACTGTCTCGTCATAGGTGCCTTTCTTGTCAAATTGACAATTTTCTTGAGTAGGTGAGCCGGTCATATTGAATGTTACCCAGCCTGCTGCATCATCACTAGCAATCCAAGAGATATTCCATTGGGTGTTTTGATCATATTTTTGGTCGACTGCTCGCCAAACGTATCCATTATCATCAAGGGCCGCTGCTGCACCGCTAGCAGAAGTTTGGAAATAATCAAAGCATTGGATTGCAGCCTCTAGATTGTGGGTTCTTAGCACTGAATCATCAGGCATATGTTGACCATTGGGGCCCCAATTAGTCAATTCATCATCACTGGGCGACAATTCATTTGCTTGTGGTCTAGCGTCATATGACAGACCTAATTCTAAGGTTTTGGAACCTCGGCTAAGTGATGTCTTGACAAATTTATGGCTCATGGTAAGTTCACCATCTGGTAAAACATAGTCCCCAAGTAATTTTGAGGTCGTGGAACAACCTTGACGATTACTATCACTACCAGATATTACCACGTTGACAGTTTGTTCGGTAGCCCAAGGATTGCTTTCTTCTACTAACAGAGTCATGCTTGCAGAGCCTAGGCATAAATCTTGGATATCTTGATTGGTGGCGACTATTTTCCACATCTCTGTACTGCCTCTGGTTTCAGTTCCTAGCACTCGCCAATCCCAACCTTGACTAGAACCAGAAGCCCCATCATCGATGTAGCTGTTGGCCAGTAATTCCTGCAATTCAACCGGTTGTAATAACATGGAAAGACCTGGAGAAATTGTTTCAAGTTCACCAAATAGTCCACCTACTCCAAAGGTCATCAAATTACCTTGATAGGTGTCTTCAATATTGAGATTCCAATCTACTGCAGTACCAATGGTTGCCCGGTCTCTAATCTCGGTCCATTTAGTAGAGGTTAATTCGGCAGTACCGCCAACGCTGGCAGGGAAGTCTGAACATGCATTTGATCCAGGGATACTAGAACGTAGATGGCGCTGGAGGGTAAAGGAATCAAGGTCGTAACTAGAAACTGCTTCAACTGTCAACCAGTCCATACCTTGTCCGCCCTTGGCGCTAACCGCGCCCATTCGGTCCAGGGATGTTTGAGAAACTAATTGAGAACTATCCCCTTCAGTAATTGCTACTCCTCCTGTCCCAGCAAAGATTAACCTAAGTTTACAGATATCATCTTCGGTTTCAATTTGGTCTAATACCAAATCTAGAAAACCTTCGCTCGCCATAAAATCACCGTCTTCTATGATGTAACTCATATCGTCACCGTAACGTAGATTATCTGCAGTGAAGGGTTCAAGTTGATTGTTGAAGTAATACCACGTGCCAGCCCCGATAATCATTACAACAAGGAATACAGCAGCAATTTTTGGTTGTTTAATCATATCAAGGAGGGTCGCTGGAGACTCCGCAGACCTAGTTGTTGGTTGTTTTACAACTTGGGTTTTTGGAGCTTTGACTTCTTCATCTAAAGTGATAAATTCGGCATCTAGAACTTCTGCATCTAGAATATCGTCATCACTGACTGACAGAACTACTGGAGTCGCTATTGCTTCTTTTGGCGGCTCAACTTCGGGGGTGATGGTGTCATCATCTTCTAGTGACAGACTGGGTTGTAAGGCATCTAATTCCTCTGATGCCGATGCTTTGGCTATTGTTTGCTCGACTAAATCTTCAATTCCTAATTCTTTTTTAGATAATCCGGATTCAATCAAACGGCCAACTAAGTCAGATTTATTACCCGATGTGGGAAGGTCATTCAAGATACACAAGGCTTTGAGTTTGGCCGCAGAAAGACTAGATTTTAATTCGTCGGACAACCTCTTCACCAGTCCTGCGCTATCGTTTCACCCTTTCAATCATCTTGTTTATTGTTTCAAAAACAATCGATTAATTGAGGAAGTTAGTATCTATGACTCGTGTGGGATGTATTGACCAGATTGGTCTTTGACGTAGATTGTTTGTTCATATGAACCATCAGCCATTTTACGATAGTAATAACCATTACCAGCATCTTCAAAAACCGAGGATTCTTGAATTTCCACAGAATTTTCTTGCGGTGAGTCTTGTGGACTGCTGGCTGGAGGAGGCCCTGAGCGTTGTGATTCTGCCGGAGTTGATGCAACGTTGGCTGGTCCTGAACTTGGAGTCACTGATTTTGGCGCACCGGACGGCCCGCTAACCGGTTGCGGAGGGCCACCTGGCCCGGCAACTGGTTTTGGAGGACCAGAGGGGCCTTGTGAGATTTTTTGCTTTCTGGCATCTTCCAATACTATTTGCTCTTCAGTAACTTTGTCGTCTTCCAGCAGTGATTTGACTTTCTTACCAACTTTTTGGGCACCAATAAAAGCGAATGAAGAAAGTCCCAAAAAGAACAAACCTGGAACTCCTGCAATCACTTGATTAGGCCATAATTTACCAGTCACTCTCAGATTGGTGTTACTGGGGTCTACCACTTCTCCATTGTCATAGACAACCTTGGCATTCAAGCAATATTGAGCCATATCTAAATTGAAATCAAAGATGTATTCCTTACCTTCAACTGGAAGTTTCACAAAGTCATACTGATATTCATGGCTGTTGGACAATTTAGCGGTGCTTTGCGCTTCGCTTATGGTTTCTGTATCAGTACAATCATCTATCTGTAAAACGTATATTTCTAGGGTTGTATTCTCAGTTGTGGCTGGCAATCGATCTACACCAACTGTTACTTCATATGGCACATCCATGAAATCTTCACCACCAAGGGAAGGACCCCATACGAAACCGATATCTTTCTGTGCCGCCCCATACTCAAAGTCAGCGTCCATCGGCATAGGGAATAAGGCAAAGGCAAACATTAGCAGAGCAATTCCAAGGAACATGAATACATTCCATCTTGACTTTTTTAGCGCCTCTTGCAATGAAGCTAGAGATTCCAAATTCTCTTCATTCACTTCCGCAATGCTTGGTGTTTCAAGAATGCTAGTTTCCTCTGTAGCCTCGTCTGTAACTGCTACCTCACCCTCGGACATGAACTGCGGACGGATAATCAGCACTTCAAAGGCTCTATTGTCGTATAACAAATAATTTATCCGATGATATCAAAAGGTAAGGGCTCATCCTCTTATCATGGACCTAAAATTAGCTGTACTGTCCAGAGGGCCTAGGCTCTACAGCACTAGGCGGTTGGTTCAGGAAGCCAAAAAGCGAGGTATTGAGGTCGAAGTTACCGACCCAATGAAGTTTTCATTATTTGTTGACGATGGTGCAATCGACATACACCATGCCGGACAACCCTTTACTCAAGAGGCAGTCATTCCAAGAATTGGCCACTCGATTACCAAACACGGGGTTGCGGTATTGAGGCATATGGAACAGTTGGGCATTTGGACGGTAAACACTGGCCAAGGAATATTACAAAGCCGTGACAAATTACATGCCTCTCAAATCCTGGCAAAAAACAAGATTCCAGTACCAAAGACGACCTATGTTAGAGACACAATAGATGTTGAGCCTGCAATTGATTTTGTTGGAGGATTGCCTGTAGTCATCAAAGTGACTCAAGGCACTCAAGGACAAGGAGTATTCCTACGCCATACCTTACATGAATCAAGAAGTCTAGTTCAAGGCCTGTTGCTAACTGGTAAATCTGTTCTAGTCCAAGAATATATTGCTGAATCCCATGGTAAAGATATCCGTGCCTTGGTTGTTGGTGATAGAGTCGTAGCAGCCATGCGAAGAAGAGCAAGGGGCAGAGAATTCCGTAGTAATTATCACTTGAATGGCACTGTTGAAAAGGTTGAGCTAACCCCTGAGTTTGAGGAACAAGCCTGTAGAGCTGCAAGAGTTTTAGGCCTTAATATTGCAGGAGTCGATCTTTTAGAGGCGGAAAATGGCCCCTTGGTATTAGAGGTCAATTCTTCACCTGGTTTGGAAGGTATCGAAAAAGCCAGCGGAGTCAATGTTGCTGGTGAAATAATTGACTATGTAATTAGTGAAGCAGCATTTTCAGAAGTAGACTTGGGCCAACTACTCAGAACCGTTCCCGGCTCAGGAGTGTTATCTTTAACTCTTAGAAATCATCCAACAATGGTAGGAAATAAAATATCAGATTTATTCAAATCATCGCATGAAATCCCGGTATTTGCACTCTCAAGAGATAACGGTCTAGTATGGAATCCAGATTCCGAAATTCAGTTGCGCTATGATGACGTAATCATCTGTTATGGCGAGTTGAATCATTTGCGTTCCTCTCTGAAAAACGCTATTTTAGGCGTTGCAGATAAGTCTTTTAAAACAACTGGAAAGGAAGAAACTAGTGCTTGAGCAGTTTTAACAAACTTCAAT
>QXXX01000008.1:0-540 GCA_009887195.1 Candidatus Poseidoniales archaeon
CCATGTAATTCAACACCATGAAAACCGGCTTTTTTACACCTAATAGCAGCATCAGTAAAGGATTGAATCATAGATTTAATTTCTAATTCAGTCATTGCCTTAGTATATACACCATCCATTCCCGTCTCAGTATTTTCACTAGCAGAAATTGGTTTAACTCCAGTTATTTTTTGTGGAGCCCTCATTCCGCCATGAAATAACTGGACTAATGAAATAGTACCTGTTTGGTTTAGTGTTGTAGCTAATTTAGTCAAGCCTGGAATTTGATTATCGCTCCAGACACCCATTTCACCTTCCCAGCCCTGTCCTTGTTTGGTAACATTGGCTGCTGCGGTGGTAGTGATTCCAAAACCACCTTTACCTCTTCTAACAAGCCAGTTAATTTCTTCATCTGATAATGTTCCATCACTATTGCTCTGTTTGTTAGTCATCGCAGCTAAAAGAGTCCGGTTTTTGGCGTTAAAACCTCTCCCTAGATTGATTGATTGTGTAACCTTCACAGCCATTCCACCATAATTAGGCTAATGATTTAATCTCATA
>QXXX01000008.1:550-5475 GCA_009887195.1 Candidatus Poseidoniales archaeon
GGAAAGACTCCTTGTGACGTTCAAGGAAGGCCCAGTAGAGATTTGAAACCTTACAATCCTTCTTTGGATTGAACTTACAACTTTTACAATAATCTGACATTTTGTTGATGTAGGGTGTGCCCGAAACATAAGGCTTAGTCATCATTACAGAACCTAAGGAATAGGTACCCATGCCGAGTACATTTGGCTCAACAACCCAGTCATAAGCATCGATAAAGGCTTCATGAAACCAAGTAGTAAGTTCTCTTGGATTTATGTCTAATAAACTGGCAAAATTACTCAACACCATCAACCTTGGAATGTGATGAGTCCAACCATCATCCATAACTGATTCGACCACGGAATCCAGGCAGTTAAACCCCGATTTTTTGCCCCAATAAGCATCCGGAAGCGGATTGTTTTGTTGCAAGAAATTTGGTTGTCCTGACTGATGGTCATACCCTTCAATTAATCTAAAACCGTCAGTAACATCATGAATATGCTTAACGTATTCACGCCATATTAATTGACGATAAAACCCTTCAAGAGAATTTAGCGGTGCCTCAGTCATTAATGCTGAATCAACCACTTCCTTGGCTGATAGTCTTGAAAGATTAGTCGATATTGCTAATTTAGAGTGGAATAAGAATCGGCTTTTGGCACTCATCGCATCTTCATATGGGCCAAAATATTGCATATTTTTCATTGCCCATGTTAGTAATTGATGATTTTGTTGCAATGTAGTTGGCACCTTGCTAAGATCGCAATCCCCTGGATGGTTGGCAAACTTTGTTCTAACCAATTCCATAACCTCTAAATCAATTTGGTCAATTTCGAAATTAATGTCTGCTTGAGTCTCTGGATCGCCTTTCCATGGCAAACGGTTCTCAGCATCAAAACTAAACTTCCCACCCATTGGTTTCCCATCTTGCATCAAAACGCCGGTTTCTTTTCTAACTCTCTTGTAGAACCTGTCCATTCTAAATGGAGGCTCATTGCCTACTGTTTCAGTAAACCATTCACGTTTTGTCAGCCATCCATCGTGTTGGTGAATTAGTAACTTCTTGTCATCGATAAGCGATTTGAGTTCTATCCTCATACTTCTTTCTGCAGGCTCAACTAAATTTATTGGTCCCAAATCGCTAGTTATTTCTGTCAACAAATCACAATAATTACCATCGGTGTGGTAATACTTGACTGGGTGACCTAAATCTTCTGACTCTTTAGCAAAATGTCGCATATTCGAGAGCAATAGCGCTAATTTTTGTTGATGATAGTTCAATGAGTCACCTTTAGCTTTCGATTCAATAAAAATTAGACCATTCTCTGCACGATTACCATTTGACCATGGGAATATATTATGATTTAATTGATCATAACAAACAAAAAACCAACCAACATCGTCAGGTGACTTTCTCATAAGTTGAATTTATGACTAGTCAACATAAAAGTATGTTTATTTCAATTTGTCTTTACTCTAGAAGAATCTACCCATTCATCCCAACTAGAATCAAAACCAATGTAGTGAATTAGATACTTATCTGCCCTAATCTCACGAATTAATCCGTCCCACCAACTACCTTTCCATTCGACTTTTATTTGTTGCCCTGTGGCATAGCTGGATTTGTTAAACGGGTGGTCATTTGGCCTATTCTCCCAACCAGTTGGACCAACAACATAGATTATATTATTTGTCTCAACTCTCGCAGTTGCTCTATTATCATAAGTTATGTTCAAGATATCAGAAGACCTTGCTTCTGTATCGCCCAACTTAGGATGGCCATAGACATAACCGTGTAAGGAATTACCTACTATTTTGGCATCTTGGATTATTACTTCGGATTTAGCCTCAAAAGGCTGAACCATTATTTTTGCAAGATCTTTATAATTCAATTCTGAGTCTAGAGAAATGCTCATCTCTTGGAACATTTCGTTTACCTCTGAAACATTCAATGGATCGCCCATCTGCGTTAAAATTTCAAATAATTTACTGGCATGTATAGTACCGGTATTACCCTCATCAAAGACTTTGAATGAATCTATTAACTCTTGTTCTTCTTGAGAAATTTGCTCAACATAATCTTGCATTGCTTGTGAATCTGGTTGTTTGGCAATTCTAGAAGGAGGAACTCCTGATTCAACATCACCATCATCAAAGTGTATCATGTATGTATGATGAGGTTGTACCTCAGCAATCATGCCAGGGAAAAAAGTACCATAGTTCTTCCAATTCACTAAGACTCTATCTCCTTTACTCAAAGCATCATCAGCACGACGAATGTTGCTTGGCTGTTCACCGATGGACAAAGAAAGCTTTGATTCTATACCACTGGTTTTTGGAACATCAACATCATAACTTCCATCGCTATTTACTTTGGTTATTGTGCATCTATCTAGCCAACGCTCATTGGTTGGACTGAAATATTCAACATGCATTCCAACCTCTAATTCAGCCAAAATAGGCGATTCTATAATTTCCTCAATTTGTGAAGCAGTTTCATGTTTGTTAACCATTCCAAGGCGCTCTAACGCAGTAATTACAGCAGTTGTCACCGCATCAACATCATTGTTAATCACCGTATTGTGAACAACATCTCCACCAACTACTGAATCTTGCATATTCAATATTTGATTACCTTTTGGTGGTGCAGGAATCCATTCTGAGCCACTCCACATAAATTTACCATCGGGACTGTAAACTGGGTCGGTCATAACTTTCTCTCTATGAGATGATGTATAGAGATTGCCTTCTGTTCACTCTTCAGACTTGTCTGATACGTCATGAGGTTTTGATGGGAATAATTTGTCCATCCATTTTGGTGACCACCAATTTGCTTTGCCCATCAGCCTCATAGTTGCTGGCACAACTAGTGCTCTGACAATTGTAGCATCAATTAAAATTGCTAAAGCAAGACCAAAACCGATTTGTTTCAATATCACAATTGATGATAATCCAAAGGCGCTAAACACTACGACCATAATAGCGGCAGCACCGGTGATTAGCCTACCTGTCTTCTGTAAACCGTTGGCTACTGCTAATGTGTTATCTCCTGTACGCTCCCATTCCTCATGGATTCTTGACAACATCAGAACCTCATAGTCCATAGATAGACCAAACACGATACAGAACATAATTATTGGATTGGTAGTTTCAATTGGTTGAGGTGTAAAGTTTAGCAAATCTGCCCCATAGCCCCACTGGAAAACAAAGACTAACATTCCAAAAGATGCTGAGATTGATAAAATATTCATTATGATGGCTTTTATCGGAATTATCACACTTCTTACCTGAATAAATATGAGCACCATAGTGGCAATAAGAATGAATGCTAAAGCAATTGGAAGATTTTCTATAATTGCGTCTAGTACGTCCAAACTGTATGCAGCAAATCCTGCAACTTTTAGCACACCATCATCACCGATGTTTAGTTCATCGAGTAACTCTGAGCGATCAGATCTTAAATCAGAAACAAATTCTCTACTTGTTTCACCTGTGATTGAACCATCCAGTGAGAATACTAGGTAAGTGATATTATCGGACAAAAATTGGGTACGGACATATTCCCTAGTCGCTAAAGTTTCATTATCGAGAAATTCATCTGGAGTTTGCCAAAATTGTAACACTTCTGATTCATTCATACTGGAGTTTGGTAATGCATAACCAAAGCCGTCGAGTACTCTTTCCTCCGCGATGTAATTTACCATCCAACGATGCACTGCCAGTAAATTACTTTCTTCAAGTGGGTCTTGACCGTCAAAATCAATTACAATCATAGCCGCATTTACTGCTTCTTCCGGCCATTTTTCATCCATAAGTTCGAAACCGATCCTTGTCTCGTCATCGGGAGGCAATGCGTCCCGGGATGCTATTGAAAAATCTGCTTGCAAAAATGGCAGACCTGCGCCTAACAAGATTACTAATGTAGGTATCAGAACTGCCCACGGGCGAGCCATTACAGTGTTGGCGATTTTGGCCCAAGCACCATCTTCTTTTTCGTTTTCAGTACTAAATGAAAACGGTATTTTACCCTTGAAAACCCGGTGCCCGAGCATGGCTAAGATTGCTGGCAACACTATTACTGAAAACACCATTGCAATACTTACCGATAGAGTACCGCCAATTCCTAGGCTTGGCAATCCTGTATTTTCAAAGAATAACATACCCATTAGGCCAATTGCTACAGTTATTCCACTGAAAAATATGGCTTTGCCCGCAGTTGCTACTGAAATTGCTGTTGAAGTTCTGATATCTCTACCCTGATTTAGTTCCTCTCTAAACCGATTCACAATAAATAGTGAATAATCAACTGAGACACCAATCCCAATCAAGGTAATTATGTTTAGAGCGTATTGGGTAACATCTGTTACGTTGGAAAGCCAAATAGTAACTCCCATTGCAGAAATAACTGTCAAAACAGCAACACCTATTGGCAGCAATGCTGCTACTACTGTACCAAATACAATACCCAAAATAATTATCGATAGCGGCCCAGAAATAATCTCTGCCTTGATTAGATCATCTTGTATTCGAGTGTCAAATATCACATCTATTGCAATTCCACCAGTTCTCCAAGAATTGAATTCATCATCAACATCGATATCTTCCCAGTTATCAGAATAGAGTTGTTTTGCATCTTTCCTGTCAAGATAAATTGTAACAACGTTTTTTGCCCAAAAACCATCATCATCTTCAACAATAAATTTGTCTCGCTTATCCCCAGTTGTATCCCAAGAATATTCAATTGTGACATCCTCCATTTCAATGAAGTCTGCTAGTGCATCTGTTACAGCTTGCTGCCATATGGGGGAAGAGTCATCTAATGTTGGGTGATTGATTAACAGCGTGAACCGCTCAACCCCTTCTTCCTCAGAAGCAAAAGCGCTGTCCTTGAGATCGCTTGCTTCTACAGATTCCAAATCACCTTAACCCCAAGACTCGGCCCAAT
>QXXX01000008.1:5485-8371 GCA_009887195.1 Candidatus Poseidoniales archaeon
ATTGAGATTAACGAACCTAACAACATACAAGACAAAATTCCGATGACTAGAACCTTCCTTTTGTGATCGAAAATCGATTCGCCAAGTTTGTAAAAGGCCCTACCTTCTAGCATCTTTGGGTCTGTTGACCAGTCCATGGCTCGGGGGATGGAATTTGGTATTTGAATTAATGTTTTACTAGGTGAGTTTTACAACAGTTGTAAACGAGCCTTGATAACTTATCACTACATCGTGGAGATATGGAAAGAGCCTTACTCGGTGGAGGGTGCTTTTGGTGTACTGAAGGCGCCTACAAGAGAATGAAAGGGATAGAATCTGCTTTACCTGCATATGCTGGTGGTCCGGATAAGAAACCAAATTATCAATCGGTATGCTCAGGCAGAACAGGCCATGCAGAAATTGTTGAGATAATGTACAATCCAAGTATAATCGACTACTCTACAATCCTTGACATCTTTTTCACCGTTCACGACCCAACTCAACTGAATCGTCAAGGAAATGATATTGGCACCCAATATAGAAGTTGCATAATGCCTTTAGACGAAAACCAAAAAAATGCTGCAAGAAGCAAAATTGTTGAAATGCAAGATTATTTTGCCAAAGAGATTGTTACTACTATCGAAGAGCCAATCAATTTTGTAATTGCTGAAAAATATCATCATGATTACTATGAGAGAAACCCTGCTCAAGGATACTGCATGGCTGTAGTTGGGCCAAAAATATCTAAGATTCGTCAAAAATTTGCTCACTTATACTAGAGTGAAATTCAATAGACGGTTGCTACACGCCTGTTCATGGTGAATAATGTACCCACCCCGCCAACACCGGTTAATGAACCAGTTTTAGGATATCTCCCAGGTAGTAAAGAACGAACAGAGCTCAAGGCAGAATTGTCGAGACAATCCGCACAAGTTGTTGAAATACCGTGTATCATAAACGGAGTAGAAGTCTATACTGACAACGTTGTTGAACAGGTTATGCCACACAATCACAGCCATGTTATTGCCAGAGTGCACATGGCTGGAGAAAAAGAAGTTGCAAATGCCATTGAAGCCGCATTAAATGCTCACGACTCATGGTCAACAATGCCATGGGAAGCCAGAGGAGCGATATTTCTCAAAGCTAGTGAATTGCTAAGAGGCGAGTATCGAGCAAAAATTAACGCTAGTACCATGATTAATCAATCAAAGACCTGCCACCAGGCCGAAATTGATTCTGCCTGTGAATTAATTGATTTCTGGCGATTTAATGTTCAATATGCCAGAGAAATATACGAAGACCTGCAACCCCCTGTATCCACTTCCAGCATGTGGAATTCCAGTGAAGTAAGGCCTTTGGAAGGTTTTGTATTCTCAGTCACTCCGTTTAATTTCAGTAGTATAGCAGCAAACCTGCCATCATCTACTGCAATCATGGGGAATACTGGAGTTTGGAAGCCAAGCAGAAATTCATACTTGTCAAACTACTACCTAATGCAACTAATGATGGATGCCGGATTACCCGACGGAGTTATCAATTTCATACCTGGTAAGGCAAGCATGGTTGGAGATACTTGTTTATCTCACCCAATGCTGGCTGGAATCCACTTTACTGGCTCAACATCAGTGTTTAGGCAGATGTGGAAAGATGTTGCCAATAATCTAGAAAACTTGCGTTCTTATCCAAGAATAGTTGGTGAAACTGGGGGCAAAGATTTCATTGTAGCGCATCCAAAATGTGACAAAGAAGCATTAACAGTTGCTTTGATTAGAGGAGCATTTGAATTCCAAGGTCAGAAATGCAGTGCCGCTAGTAGAGCATATATTCCTGAATCAGTTTGGGAATCTATCAAGGATAATTATGTTGAACAAGTCGGTAAAATAACTGTTGGAGATCCCAAAGACTTCTCCAACTTTATGTCTGCAGTCATAGACAAAAAATCCTTTGATAATATTGTTGGATACATAGAGCGGGCTAAACAAGATACTGGTTGTGACGTAATCACAGGTGGTACATATGACGATTCGACAGGATACTTCATCCGACCAACAACCATTGTCTGCAATGACCCTCGATATGAGTCAATGGCGGAGGAAATATTTGGTCCAGTATTATCTATTCACGTCTACCCTGACCATGACTTTGAGAATATCTTGAAAGTTTGTGATTCTACTTCAGAATACGCACTAACAGGTTCTATCTTTGCGGCAAACCGTGAAGATGTTCTTACTGCAATGGCTGCTCTGAGATATTCATCAGGAAATTTCTACATCAACGACAAACCAACCGGTGCTGTTGTTGGTCAGCAACCATTTGGTGGTGCAAGAGGTAGTGGTACTAATGACAAAGCCGGATCTCCCTTAAATCTACTAAGGTGGGTAAGTCCAAGGTCAATCAAAGAGACATTTGCTCCACCGCATGAGTGGACTTATGGCTTCCTAAAAGAGTGAAGAGGTAGTTTCTTACTCTTGTCCAAGTTGTTGACTGATTCAGTTAAGACCCTTGGCTCTATGCCTTTGCTAACTAGAGATATTAACCACCAACCAAAAGATAAGATTGGAGTAGAGGTCAACATAAGTAGGCAAAGAAATACCACTATATTGGATTGTGATAAGTCCCAAGACCAAATCCCACAACCAATCATTGCCAATATGAAAAATAATCTTGATGCTTCGCTTGGAGTAGACCATCCTCGATGATCTAATCTCGGCGCAAATAGGTATTCTTTAATCCCCATTATTCGGGTTTTGATGGATTCATAATAAAAAGGCATGTTTTTTACTAATGAAGCGATTACTTCATGTCATACCACAAACAGGCCAAATCCCGCAGTGATGAATGCTTTAGCCGACTGCTGATTTTTTCAGTGACGAGTGATGGGCGAACTGAGCGGGACAACACGATTTA